>JASHZC010000204.1 GCA_030042755.1 Vulcanimicrobiota bacterium
CACTCGGATCTGCGATTGAGCGAACTCGCGGGCTAGCGGGAGCGTGAGACCTACGACGCCGCCTTTCGACGCCGAATACGCCGCTTGACCGATTTGTCCGTCGTACGCCGCGACGGAAGCCGTGCATACGATCACACCACGGTCGTCGGATCCATGTACGGGCTGCTTCATCATTTCGGCCGCCACCAGACGTACGACGTTGAACGTGCCGATCAGGTTGACCCCGATGACTTTCGCAAAGTGCGAGAGCGGTTGCGGACCCTCTCTTCCCACGGCGCGCTCGGCCGTTGCAATGCCGGCGCAATTGATCGCTCCGTGAAGCCCACCGAACTCCCCAACGGCGAGCGCGATCGCTTTGCTGACTTGCGTTTCGTCCGTCACGTCGGTCTTTGCGAAGAGCACATTGGGACCGAGTTCAGCGCAGAGCTCTGCACCATGCTCGCCGATGTCCGCGATCACGATATTGCCGCCGGCATCGGCGAATTCGCGCACGCACGCGGCGCCAAGCCCCGAGCTGCCCCCGGTCACGAGTACGGTCTTTCCAGCAACGTTCAAAGTGATTCCGTCTCCTTTTCGTTTCGGTAGGTTGAAGTGCGACGCGCTGCGAACGTGCGAACGACGTGTCGAATCGACGAACCCGGCGCCCGTCCACCGCTAACAAGCTCGCTCTGCCCGCACTTATTCTCATCGCATTCGCTGCCGGCTGGTACCTTCTTCGGCCGCTTCCGCAGCAGCACGGCGCCCACAGCGTCGCCGTGGAAACAGCATCGCCGACACCACCCAGTACATCGCCGACTTCGCCCGCAACCTTCGCCGTGGCCACCTCGCCGCCGGCAAGTTCGACGCCTGCATCTCCCGAAACGCCGGCCGCCAATCCAAACGCACCCAAGCTCGCACTCATCGTCGACGACTGCGGACAGTGGCTCGACATCGAACGTGGTTTCATCGCCCTGCCGGTTCCACTCACGCTTTCCGTGTTGCCGCACGTTCATGGCACCGCAGTTATCGCACAAGAGGCACACGATGCCGGAAAAGGCGTAATGCTGCACCTTCCAATGGAACCGATCTCCGAAGTCGATCCGGGTCCGGGCGAAGTGAAGACGTCGATGACCGACGCGCAAGTGACGGCTATGGTGCAAGACGACCTCGCGCAAGTTCCGCTCGCACAGGGTGTCAACAATCACGAAGGCAGTAAAGCGAGCGCCGATCCGCGCGTGATGCACGACGTCATGAGCGTGCTCGCGGAGCACGGAGAGCTCTTCTTCATCGATTCGCGCACGAGCGCGCAATCCGTGGGCGCGGACCAGGCGCGCAGCTCCGACGTCCCGGAGGCATCGCGCGATGTCTTTCTCGACAATCGCGCGGACGTTGCGTATACGGAAGCGCAACTTCGCGAGGCCGCCGCAATTGCAAAGCGCACCGGAAGCGCGATCGCCATCGGTCACCCGAGGCCGACGACGCTCGAAGCCGTACGCGAGATGATTCCGGAGTTACAAGCGCAGGGAATTCAGTTCGTTCTGGCCGGGAGCTTGACGCACTAGGGACTACCCTTCCGGCGGTAAGCCCAGCCACCGTTCAGCCCAGTGACCAAGCGCGTCCAGCGGCTCCTTCAACTCGGCGCCCGAGCACGTCAACTCGTAAATCACCTTCACCGGCGAACCCGCCTCGACGTGACGCACGATCAGCTCTTCGTGTTCGAGCTCGCGAAGACGCTCCGTCAATAGACGGTCGGAAATGCCCGGTATCGCCGCCAGGAGCTCGTTGAAGCGCCGCGGTCCGCCGAGTAACACCCGAATGATTGCGCCCGTCCAGCGCCGCCCGATCAGCTCGACGGCACGGTGAAAACGGGGGCAGAGCGCGACGTGCGCGCCCTCGGGGATTGTCTGTTGTGGATCCGTTGACATGACGTAACGACCGTGCTACCTTTTCCTAGTACCTTATCATAAGTAGCCTACACGAACAATAGTAGGCGAGAGGAAGTCGAGCACATGGATACTGCGTTCTTGCTGGTTCGCCTCGTGGTCGGTCTGGCCATGGCAGCCCACGGCACACAAAAGCTCTTTGGTTGGTTCGGTGGGCATGGCATCGCCGGCACCGGGGGCTTCTTCGAGCAAATCGGGTTTCGGCCCGGACGAATGTTTGCGCTCTTTGCGGGCATCGGTGAGACGGCCGGTGGACTTCTCACCGCGCTCGGGCTGTTTGGCGCTCTCGGACCCGCGATGGTCGTACTGGTCATGATCGTAGCCATCGTCAGCGTGCACCTTCCAAAGGGATTCTGGACGCAAAACGGCGGGTATGAAATGAACGCGCTCTACATTGCCGGCGAGGTTGCGATCGCGTACGCGGGCAACGGTGCGTTTTCGCTCGACCGCGCGTTCGGCTTGTCGATCTTTACGTCGGCGTCGTGGGCGACTATTCTGCTGGGAGCGGCAGTCGTGATTGCGCTGCTGAACCTCCTCGTGCGGCGTACCGCACCACAACAACAAGTGAATTAGAGGGCCGATGAACATAAAAACCGTGGCGTTTTACGGAGCCGGGATGCTCGGCTCCGGATTCGTCAAATCGCTGCGCCGTCAAGGCTACGACGTGCGCGTCTGGAATCGCACCTTCGAAAAAGCTAAAGCGCTCGAAGCGGTTGGCGCGCACGCGTTCGAAGACGCCGCGGAAACGGCGCGCGGCGCGGATATCGTGCACGTTTGCGTGCGTGACGAAGCTGCCGTCGACGCGACGCTGAATGCGGCGCTTTCGGGCGTCGCGCAGGGCACGCCGATCGTCGATCACACGACGGTCAACGTTGCGAGCGTAGCACCGCGCGCGAAGCGTTTGAGCGACGCAGGCTACGGATTCTTGCACGCGCCGGTTTTTATGGGTCCCCCGCAGGCCGAGAACGCGCAAGGTATCATGCTCGTTTCCGGACCGCAAACCGTGTTCGATTCCGTACGCGAACACGTAGCGAAGATGACCGGGAAGCTAAAATATTTCGGGGAGTGCATCGACTACGCCGCAATCTACAAATTGATGGGTAATGCGATGATTCTCGCTGTGGTCGGCGGTCTGCGCGACGTACTCACGATCGCGCATGCGCAGGGTCTTTCACCCACCCAAGCCTACGAGCTCTTTTCCTTTTATAGCATCGAAGGGCAGATTACCGGACGTGGAAAGCGCATGGCGGAAGGCGACTACTCGCCGATGTGGACGCTCGACATGGCCGACAAAGATGCGCGTTTGATGCAGGCGGCGGCCAACGGTGCGCCGTTACCCGTAATCGATGCGGTCGAAGCAATGATCGATTCTTCGATCTCACGCAAACTGGGCGATCGAGATTTAGCCGCAATCGCCGCGAACTAGTGCGGTGTTGGCACAACGATGGGTAGGGGTGTGCGTCGCGGTAGCGGCGTCCCGCTCCACCTAAGTTTGGGCGTGGGCGTCGGCGTCGGTGTGAATACCGCGCTCGGCGACACCGTGGGCAGCGCGACGTCAAACGGTGTCGGCGTTCCCAGCGGTCGCGAAGCGAGTCGCACCTCGACGATACGGTTCTGGTATGCAACCTGCGCTCCAAGGGCCCGGAGCACGCTTGCAAGCGGAACGTAAACCCGATCGAGCGCGTCGGGCGCGCGTTCGCCGAGCCGCACGCTAACGGAGTGCCCGCTTCGCATGATAACTAGCGTGTCGCCTTCGTACCAGATACGATCCGCAAGCTCGGTTACGAACGGGCGCAGCGGCGCGTACACCCGACCCTTGGATGCATAAGCCCCGTGGTATGATCGTACCGGATAACCGTTGACCGCAACGGTTACGGCGGCCGACGGTGGGAATAACATCACGGCGTAGCGATATACCGCATCCGATGGGACGACTCATCTCCGCCCTGCGAGAGGCAAGCCTGCACTTCTCCAAAGACGGCTGCGCCTTTTTGGCTCAAGCGGTGGCGTTCAACGCAATCTTCGCACTCTTTCCGCTGATCGTCCTCGTGCTGAGCGCAGCCTCGTTCGTATTCCCCTTCGCCCAGGATCGCGTGCTGAATTTCTTGGGAAATTTCAGTCCAACGCTTCACGATTACCTGGCCGCAAATCTCCAAACGTACATCTACGGCCGCGGCATCTCCAGCCTCATTGCGCTCGTCTTCCTAATATGGTCCGGCAAGAACCTGTTCATGGGCATCGGATTTGCGCTCGACCGTGCATTGAACGTCCCGAAAGGCCGGCCGTTCATACACAACGTTGCGCTTTCCATCATCATGCTACCGGTCATGGGCATTGCGGTACTCGTTGCGATGGTTTTGCCGATCGTAATATCGATTGTGATGTTCATCGCGCAAGTTCCCGACCGCCAGCACATCACGCACGTTTCCGCCTATGCGATCTCGCTCATGCTGGTCTTTGCCGTGTCGATGCTGCTCTACCGCCTTCTCCCGAATCGGCATATTTCGTGGTCGTTTTCATTACCGGGTGCTGCGCTCGTTGCGGTACTCTGGCCGATCGTTCAGTTTGGCTTCACGCAATACACGCTACACGTCAATTTCACCCAGATTTACGGAGCGCTCTCCGCGCCGCTCGCGTTGCTGCTGTGGTTTTACTTGATCGGTTCACTCTTCTTTTTCGGCGCCGAATTCTCGTCGGTCTGGAATGAAGGCGACGAACGCGGCGAAACGATGGTTGGCGACCTGCTCGAAAATCTGCCCGAACCCGGTCACGCGAAGCGTTGACCGTGCGCTTAGTCTTCATTCATGGCGCAGGCTGCACTAGCGCGGTCTTCAGCGGGCAAGTTGCGGCGTTTGACGACTCGATCGCGCTGACGCTTCCGGGACATACGATTCCCGGCGAACCGCAGAGCATTGAAGCATTTGCCGACGCAGTCGTGCGCGACTTGGAGCAACGTGAGATCCACGAAGCGATGCTTTGCGGGCACTCGATGGGAGGTGCGATTGCGCTCGAGGTTGCCTTGCGGGGTGAAGCCCGCGTCCGTGCGGTTGCAATGATCTCCTCAGGAGCGAAGCTACGCGTAGCACCGGTGGTCTTCGAATCGTTGAAGACTGACTTTGCGTCCGGAGTTCGCGCGTTCGGCCGCTACGCATTCGCCGACTCGACGCCGGAGCGGGTTGACGCCTTCGTACGCATGATGACGAGCGTCGGGCAAGCGCAGACCATCCGCGATTTCCGCGCTTGTGACGCGTTCGATCGGCTCGACCGTCTCGAGGAGGTCGACCTTCCGCTCCTGGCCGTGACCGGCGAGAAGGACCTCCTCACGCCGCCAAAATTCGCCGAAGTCATCGGCGACCGGGTACGAGGGGCCGAGGCGCGAATACTCCCGGCGGCCGGGCACTTCCCGATGTTGGAGGTCCCGGCCGATTTGAACGACGCGTTACGCTCGTTCGTTACGCACGTAGAGTCGTTGATCTAGTAAAGGAAGTACCGGTGCGCCGTCTCCTCGTTTGTTTCATGTTGTTCGCGAGCACGCTGCTTGTCGCGGCGAGCCCCAAGCCCACGCCGGCGCCCTCGCCCTCGCCTTCGGTTAACACGGCGGCCACGCAGCCGCCCCTGTTTTTCGGCGAAAAGGATCC
>JASHZC010000020.1 GCA_030042755.1 Vulcanimicrobiota bacterium
TGGCCCCACGGCGTCGTGGGCGGACGTCCCGACGTGGAACGCGCTTCACCGCCGCCGTGCGGGTGATCGACCGGATTCATCGCGATGCCACGGACGGCCGGACGCTTACCGAGATGACGCGAGCGACCGGCTTTACCGATCACTTGATTCTCGTGCTCGACGTTTCCGAGCTGACCGATCGTGGCCCGGCACTCGATGTGAATCTTGCGCACTTCGCCCGACGGCATGCGCACCTGCGAATATTCGTCTTCCTTAGCCATCAGCTGCGCGGCGACGCCTGCAGAACGGACGAGCTTACCCCCTTGACCGGGCCGCAGCTCGATGTTGTGGATGACCGTACCTACCGGAATGTTCTTGATCGGCAAACAATTGCCGGGCTTGATGTCGGCAGCGCTTCCAGACTCAACGAGGTCGCCCACCTTGAGGCCGAGCGGCGCGAGGATATAACGCTTCTCGCCATCTTTGTAATGGAGCAGCGCGATACGGGCAGAGCGGTTCGGATCGTATTCGACCGTCGCAACCTTGGCGGGAACCCCGTCTTTGGAGCGCTTGAAATCGATGATGCGATACTGCCTGCGCGTGCCGCCGCCCTTATGGCGAACCGTGATATGTCCGTTGTTATTACGGCCCGAGTGCTTCTTGCGAACTTCAACGAGCGATTTCTGCGGATCGACCTTTGAGAGGTCGGAGAAATCCATCGTGGTTACGAAGCGCCGGCCGGGACTAGTTGGGCGATATTTCTTAACCGGCATGATTATTGCTCGAAATAATTGACGCCGCCCAGTTCGATCTTTTGACCGGGCTTGAGAGTGACGATAGCTTTCTTGAAGTCGCTTTGCTTACCGCTGGTACGGTTGCCGCGACGCGCGAAGTTGCGCTCTTTGCCGCGTACGTTGACCGTGTTCACGCTCGTCACGTTCACGCTGAAAATCTGTTCGATCGCGTGACGGATTTGCGTCTTGGTCGCATGCGGATGCACGACAAAGGTATATTGCGTTCCCAGCGCATTGGCCATCGACTTTTCGGTAATGCGCGGCGAGAGGATCACATCGCGTGCGTCCATTAGGTCTTGCCTCGTTGCAGGTCGCTGCCAATCGCGTCGAACGCGTTGACGGTGAAAATTATTCGTTCGAAACGAAGCACGTCTTTGACGTCGAGCGCGCCCGTGTCGGTGACGGCAACCTTACGTAGATTGCGCGCCACGCGCGCGATGGCATCCGAGCCCGCCTCGCCCTTTCCCGTGACGATCAACGTCGAGGGGCCGGTCTTTGCGGCCTTGGTGCCGCCGAAAATGAGCTTGGCAAAATCAGCCGTCTTCGTTAGCGAGAATCCGGCTGTGTCGAGAACGGTCACCGCGTCGTTCTTGAAACGATCGGAGAGCGCCGCAACGAATGCGCGCTTGCGTTCCTTCTTATTGAGATCGCTCGTGTAGCTCCGTGGCTGCGGACCGAAGGCGACACCCCCGTGACGCCACTGCGGCGAACGAATAGAGCCTTGGCGAGCGCGCCCCGTTCCCTTTTGGCGCCAGGGTTTGCGACCGCCGCCGGCAACTTCGTCGCGCTTCTTGGTGGAAGCGGTCCCGGCGCGCGGGCTTGCGAGCTCTCGGTGGATGGCGCGGAAGATCGCGTGGCTCGCTTCGGCGCGATCTTGCGCGAAGATCGCCGGCGTCTCTACGTCGCGTACGATCTTTCCGTTTGCGTCGATAACGTTCGGCATCGACTACGCCCCCGTTCCGTCTTTGCTCTTCACGCTGCGACGCAGCACGACGAGCGCGTTCTTAGGACCGGGAACCGGACCGCGAACCAACAGCAAATTGCGTTCTGCATCGGCGCGAACGACTTCGAGATTCTGCATCGTCGTCCGATCGACGCCGAAATGTCCCGGACGGCGGCTTCCCTTGACGGTGCGGCCGGCGTTCGTGTCGCCGTTCGATGCAGGCTGGCGATGAATCATCGAGCCGTGACTCGCGCCACCGCCCGAAAAATTGTGACGCTTGATGCCGCCCGAAAAGCCGTGACCTTTCGAAATACCGATGACATCCACGCGATCGCCGGGCTCGAACCCGGCGACGGTGACCGTCTGTCCGACTTCGACGCCGTCGATGCCGGTACGAAATTCGCGCACGAAGCGCGCGGGCTCGACGCCTTGCTTTTTGAAATGTCCAGCAAGGGCACGCGTAACGCGGGACTTTTTAACCGCGCCGAAGCCAAGCGCGACGGCATCGTAGCCGTGCGTTTCCTTCGTGCGGCGTTCCACGACCGTGCAGGGACCGGCTTCGATCACCGTAACGGGTACGTATCTTCCGTCATCGGTGAACACGCTCGTCATCCCAACCTTGCGGCCAAGGATGTTTTTCACGTTTATCCTCGTCCTCGAGTGGTAGTACACTGGCCCTGGCGTACTATGCTTTAGCTTTGCCGGCACACGCAAAGAAAGCGCGGACCGGCTGGACCACAACCTCGGCACTATATCAAGGTGGCCCGACCGCGTCAAGGCCCTTCAACGGCAAGCCGTCGAATTACGGCGCCATGCGAGTATTGGCTTTCGCCCTGCTCGCCGCTCTTGTTGTCGGGTGCTCCCCCCCGTCCGAGAGTCCGCGTGCCGCCAGCCGGCTCCGCATCGTCCAAACGCAAGACTTTCCTACCCTCGATCCGATCTTTGTGAGTGGGGTCGGGGGACAGGAACTCGCTGCCCTCGTCTATTCCTATTTAGTGAAACTCGACGATCGGGGCGCGCTGGTTCCGGACGCTGCAACCGCCGTTCCGACCCAGGCGAACGGCGGCATCAGCAGGGATGGCCGAACGATCACCTACCATTTGCGCCACGGCCTGCGGTTCTCGGACGGGAGCCCCCTGACGTCCTTCGACGTTGCGGAGACGATCGGCCACGTGGCATTCCCGGGAAGCGACGCCCCCTCGCGCGTCGCATTCGATGACGTGGGTGCGATTTCGACGCCGGATCAGTATACGGTCAAAGTCTACCTGCGCACGCCATACGCGCCGATCGTCCTCTATCTCTGCGGACCCGGGAACGCCGTTCCCATCCTTCCGGCGCGGCTTCTGGCCGGACACGCGCATCTGCGCGGGACGCCGCTCGACGACCAGCCGGTTGGGAGCGGACCGTACGTGATCTCGCGCTGGATCCGTGGCGAACGCCTCGAGCTTCACGCCAATCCGCTCTATTTTGGCGGAAAAGCGAGAATCGATCAGATAACGATCGTTCCGGTTTCTTCATCAAATACTGCGTACGCGCTGCTGCGTTCCGGCGAAGTGGACGCGTACGTCAACGCCGATGATTCTCAATTCGCCAAGCTTTCGGCGCTGGCGGGAAAGCGAACGGAGAAAGTGCCGATCGACGGGACCGGTGCTTTGATCTTCAATACGCGCCGTAACGCGCTCTCCAATCGCAATGTGAGGCGGGCCATCGCGAAAGGCATCGATGTAGCGGCGATCGTCAACACTACGCTGCTCGGCGGTGACCGCGCGCACGATCCCGGCCGGGGTCTATTCGAGTGGGCCTACGATCCACGCGCGTATGCAATGCCTTCATTTAGCCCCGCGACGGCGAGCCGGCTTCTCGATCGCGAAGGCTGGACTCGTGGTGACGACGGATTGCGCTCGAAACATGGAAAGCATCTCGCGTTTACGCTGATGGTGCGCTCCGACAAGCCGAGCGCACTCCAGATGGCGGCGCAAATGCAGGCGCAGGAGCGCGAACTCGGCGTCGCCCTTTCGATTCGATCGGTGGCAATCGACGTGCTCGTCGCACCGGATGGGCCGCTTTACGGTGGACGTTACGACATCGCGCTCTTTCCGTTTATCGCCGGCTTCGACCCCGACGTGCGCGATCAATTCTCGTGTAACCGAATCCCACCGCGCGGTTTTAACAAATCGCGGTACTGCAACGCCGCGCTCGATCGGCTCATGAACGACGCGGTTCGATCGTACTCTCGCGCGACGCGCATTCCGTATTACCGCCGCATTCAACGCATGCTGGCAGCGGATCTTCCAATCGTTGCTCTGTTCCAAGCAGTGTCGATCAACACGTTTCCAGCGCGGCTCAAAGGCGAGCGCAGCGCGCCGAACACCCCGTTTTGGAACGTTGCAACCTGGAGCTTCTAACCCTAGGCAAATGCGGAGATGCCGGTGATCTGTTGACCCAAGATCAGCAGATGCACTTCGCTCGTGCCTTCGTACGTTAGCACCGATTCGAGATTGTTCATGTGGCGGATGATCGGATACTCGAGCGTCACGCCGCTCGCGCCAAGAATCGTGCGGGCTTCGCGCGCGATCGTGAGTGCCTCGCGCACGTTGTTGAGCTTTCCAAAACTCACCTGCGACGGATGGAGCCGGCCTTC
>JASHZC010000205.1 GCA_030042755.1 Vulcanimicrobiota bacterium
TAAAAACGCAGGTAAATGATGACGCGTTCGCGTCCGGTGAGCACGTGGAAGGCGCGCTCGAGATTGGCCCGATCTTCCAGCATCTCGAGGCCTGAATCGGTCACCCCCACCGTGTCGGCCAGCTTCTGCGAACGTTTGTCGCCTTCGCCCATCACTTCCGAGTCGAGGGAGAGCAGATTATAAGCCTGACCGAGCTCTTGGGCCTCGAGGATATCTTCTTCGTTCGCATGGAGATGCTCGGCAAGTTCGGCGACGGTCGGGCTGCGGCCCAGTTCGACCGCCATCTTCTCGTTGGCGCGGTTTACGGCAAGGTTGAGCTCTTGCAGGCGCCGCGGTACTTTGACGGCCCAGCCCTTATCCCGGAAATAGCGCTTGATTTCACCGACGACCGTCGGCGTCGCGTAGGTTGTGAACTCGACGCCGCGATCGAGTTCGAAACGGTCGATCGCTTTGAGCAGTCCGACCGTGCCGACTTGAACGAGATCGTCGAGCGGTTCACCGCGATTGGCAAACTTCAGCGCTAAAAAGCGCACGAGGTTCAAGTGCGCGACGACCAGATCGTTGCGCAACGCTTCGTAATCTGCGTCGTGAGCGCGTGGACGCTTCTCGTGCCGCGCTCTCGCGCGCGCGAAGCGTACAAATAGCTCACGCGTCCGCTCCCGCGTCGAGCGAACGTCTTCCGAGTGATTCTCCACGGCTAGACCGGTAGGCGCTTTACCATCACCAAGAGCGTACCTTGATCCGGGTGTACGACGTAGTCGACGTCGTCCATCAGCGACCGTATCAGGAAAACGCCGAGGCCTCCAACGCGTTCGTCGTCGAGTTCGCGCGAACGAATGTGTTCGGGCCGCGTGCCTCGACCGTAGTCGCGAACGCTGATGCGCAGACCATTTACGGCTTCGCACTTGATTTCGATGTATTGGCTTCCGTTAGCATGCTGTATTGCATTCGTGCACGCCTCGGCGACGGCAAGCTTGATGTCTTCGATCTCGTCGATTGAAAATTTCAAGCGGCTTGCCACTGCGGCGACCGAAAGACGAGCTAGGGCGACCCACTCGGCTTTGCAAGGAATCCGAAGGTCGACGACGTCGTTGTCGTCGGTGCTTGAAAGGGGCTGATTCACACCATAGCCTTCATCGCGGCATCTTCCGATTCAAAAATGCCGAAAATCTTTACGAGTCCGGTAATATCGAAGATCTTACGAATTTGCGGATTCGTGCAAACCAAGTTGACCGATCCGCCATGTTCGCGAACGCGCTTGAGGCCGCCAATCAATACGCCTAAACCCGTCGAATCGATGTATCGAACTTTCTCGAGATCGATAATCAAGTTATAGATGCCGCGATCGATCAAATCACCGATCGCATCTTTCACTTTCGGCGACGTGTAGACGTCGATCTCGCCGCTCAACTCAACGACATAACAGTCCGGTTGCGCCTCGCGCACGTTTACCTTGATGTCCAACGTCCTCTCCACTCTATCATGCATCCATTCGACGGCTTAGCTCGTCGCGCACGTCTTGCGCGCTCGCCGTGCCTGCGTCAACTGCTTCGTTAATATTGCTTCTGGCGTTTTCAACGATTTGACGACCGCGTTCATAGAGGTCGGCTGCGCTGTCCTGCCACTGCGCGGTGACATCGTTCAAACGGCCTCGTAAATCGCCCGAGGCGTCCTTCGCCAGGTTACCCGCTTCACGCGCCTTCCCCACCAATAGGTCGCGCATTTCTTCTTGGGCCAGGAATACGGCCACGGCTCCTCCGGCAATGACGCCTAAGAGAAAGCCGGCAAAGAAGCCCCCGCCGCCGCCATTCTCGTTGCTCATGGCTCTCCTTTCCTTAGGACCCGTCGGTTGATGTTCTTCCCGACACAATTCGCCGCAAACCGGCGCTTACGCCGGCGATCGTCGCTCCAATATTGACGATTCCCGGTGCGAGCGCCCCTTTGGCCAAGTCGGCAGTTTCCGAGACAGAGCCGGCTACGCCTTCGAGCGCTTCGACCACGCCACGCAAGCGGGCTAGCGTTTGATCGGCAGTATCGGCGATCCCGCCGACGTGATCCAACGTCTGTCCGATCGGGCGCCCGAGGGTCTCTACCTGCACATCGACCACGTCGAGCGTGCGGTTGAGCCGGCCGAGCGTGCGCGAAAGGCCGAGCCCGGCAATGAGCGCGCCGATACCAACAAGCAAGACGCCGACGCCCACCCCGACGTTCATGATGGCGCTCCAATCGATGTCGCTCACAGTGCACTACCTCTCAAATCTTGGGCGATTTCAGGCACCAGTTCAAGGACACGTTCGATGTCTTCCTCGGTCGTCGCTTCGCCCAGTGAAAACCGAATGACGCCTTGGTACCAACGAGAATCGATCGGCATCGCAGCGAGGACGTGGCTGGGCTCGAGCGCGCCCGACGTACACGCGCTGCCCGACGAAACCGCAATCCCGGCCAGATCGAGCTGCATCAAAAGCGACTCGGAATCGATTCCTTCAAACGAAATGTTGCTGTTATTCGGCAAGCGCGGTGCGCCCGCGCCATTCACGCGCACGCCGTCGATGCTCGCAACGATACCCTTTTCGAGCCGGTCGCGCAATGCCTCGATGCGTGCTGCGCGCGCCGGCTGCCCATCGATCGCACGCTCGAGTGCGGCAGCCAAACCGACGATTCCCGCTACGTTTTCCGTGCCGGACCGGCGCCCGAATTCTTGTCCGCCGCCGACGACGAGCGGCGGAAGCCCAACGCCGTCGCGAACGTAGAGAACGCCGACACCTTTCGGGCCGTAGAACTTGTGCGCGGACAGCGAAAGTAAGTCGACGCCGAGTTCGCGCGGGCGCAGCGGAATCAGCCCGGCAGCTTGCACCGCATCGGTGTGAAAGATAACGCCGCGTTCTCGCGCCGCGGCAGCAAGCCTCGCGATCGGCTGCACCACGCCGATCTCATTGTTCGCGTACATGACGCTGGCCAGAATGGTGTCGTCACGCAGAGCATTTGCGAATTCGTTGGGATCGACCAAGCCGCGCTCGTCGACCGGCAACAGCGTGATCTCGTATCCGTCGTCATGCAAAAGGTCGAGCGAATGGAGTACTGCATGATGCTCGATCCTCGTCGAAACGACATGCCGTCCGCGTTCACGCAAGAGGCGGGCGATTCCAAGGATCGCCTGATTGTCGGCCTCAGAACCGCTTCCGACGAACGTGATCTCCTTGCGAGCTACGCCAAGCGCTGCCGCTACGCGATCCCGCGACGAATCGAGCGCCGCGCGCGCACGACGGCCTTCCGCGTGAAGCGAGCTCGGATTATATCCTGCGTCGCTAAAATAGGGTAGCATTGCCCGCACCACGTCCGGATGAACGGGGGTAGTGGCCGCATGGTCGAGATAGATTCGCGCTCTCATCGAATTATCAGACCGGTCTCAGAGCCATCTCAGAGCTATGCACTACGCTTTGGTTGTGCGAAGCTCCATTGCACACTCCGAGAAGTAGCAACGGGAACGCGGTCCGGGGGGAAACCCCCGGGCCGTAATTTTTTGTCGTCTTCGTTGCATTACGTCGCATCGTTTTCGCCAGGCTCGTAGTAACGTCGATCGCGCAGATTCTCCGGAAGATTCTCTTGCTTGATCGAATAGTCGTCGTGCGCGTAGTGATAATCGCGTCCGTACCCGAGCCCCCTCATCAAACCCGTCGCCGCGTTGCGTAGATGCAGCGGAACCGGATCGTTGCGCGTCTCCTGCACGTCGTGCATCGCAGCCGAGTACGCGCCGCCCACGCTATTGCTCTTTTTCGTTAGCGCAAGATAGAGTGTCGCGTGCGCGAGCGGATAGAAGCCTTCCGGCATGCCGACGAAGTGCACGGCTTGCTGCGCTGCAATCGCGACTTGGATCGCTTGCGGATCGGCGAGCCCAACGTCTTCCGACGAGAGAATGACCAACCGCCGCGCGATGAAGAGCGGATCTTCGCCGCCATCGAGCATGCGCGCAAGCCAATACACCGACGCATCGGGATCGCTGGCGCGAATACTTTTGATGAACGCGCTGATAATATCGTAGTGTTGTTCCCCGCCTTTGTCGTACGTCGACCCACGCTTTTGCATAGCCTCGAGCACGAGCTCACGATCGATCGACTTCTTACCGTTGCGCTCCGGCGCGCTCGACGCGGCGAACTCGAGTGCGGAGAGCGCCGTGCGTGCATCGCCGTTTGCGTACCCGATCAACGTTTCAAGGGCTTTCGGTTCGAGCACGACGTGTTGGGCGCCAAGCCCACGCTGGGCATCCGAAAGAGCGCGCTCGACGATCGTGCCGATGTCCTGGTCGGAAAGCGGATGCAGCACGAACACGCGGGTGCGTGAAAGCAGCGCGGAGATCACTTCGAAGGATGGATTCTCGGTCGTCGCGCCGATCAGCGTCACCGTTCCGTCCTCGACGTAGGGCAGGATTGCGTCCTGCTGCGCTTTGTTGAAGCGATGAATCTCGTCGATGAAGAGCACGGTTCGTCCGCCGACGCGCCTCCGTTGTTGCGCCTCGGCGACGACGCGCCGTAGATCGGCAACGCCTGCGCTCACCGCGGAGAGCTTGTCGAAATGCGCGCCGGTCATCTGCGCGACGATCTCGGCTAGGGTCGTCTTTCCCGTGCCCGGCGGACCCCACAGCACCATCGACGGCACGCGGTCGCTCTCGATCGCACGGCGCAACGCACGTCCTTCTCCCACGATGTCGTCCTGACCGACGAACTCATCGAGCGAATGCGGACGCATCCGCGCCGCCAGAGGTGCTTCATGCTCTCCAAAGAGCGAGTTCATCGCTACGGCAAGGCCGGCGATGCGGTCGGCGTCGGCGCCGATGTCTTCTTTTGCAGCGGGTTCGTAACGTGGATGGGACGCGGCGTCGCAATATGCGGATTCACCTCGCTCGGGAATTGCATCGTCACGTTGCCTTCAGCATGCGCCTGGCCCGTAACCGTGTTGTACAGCACGTGATCGGCGAGCATGTTCCGATCGCCCTGAACGATGTGGACGTTGCCGCGCAGATCGAGCGCGTGCGTAAGATCGTCGAGTACGCCGGTGTCGGCATCGACCGTCGTGTCGGCTTGTACGTAATGCACGTTTCCGGTAGCGGTATAGATTTTACCCTGACCGTTGATGTGGGCCTGATCGGCCGTCAACGTGGCAGGTCCGCGCGAGTGCGTGGGCTTCGTGCTCGAGAGACCCGCGAAGTTTCCCTCCGCGTCGTGCATCACGACGTGTCCGTAGAGCGTCGCGTCCTTCGTCTTGTAGTTACCGCTGGCACGATCGGCCGTAATGTCGCCTCCGACGCGCGTCAGCGTAATCTGCTGAGGCGTGCTCCAATCGCCGGTTTGGAAATTTGCATCCAACAGAGCCGCATGCAGGCTCCACACGCCAACCTGCGTCACGGTGGGAAGCTGCGTGCTATGCGGAGATGGGCTCGACGTCGCGGTCGGCGATGCTTTTGCCGTTGCGGTTGGCGTCGCGGTCGGACGCGGTGTCGCACCGAGCAGCGTCGCAAGCAGCGCCAGCGCAACGGTCGCGCTACGCGCAATCACCATCGCGTCCTCGTGCTTTGACGCACGACCGGTCCGAGCAACTCGGTGAGCCGGTCGTAGCTGATGGCGCCTTCGCGCACGATGCGCGCTTGACG
>JASHZC010000206.1 GCA_030042755.1 Vulcanimicrobiota bacterium
GCCGACGCGCTTGCCCGACGCAAGTAAAGCGACGATCAGCGCCGCCGCGAGCGTGCTTTTCCCGCTACCGGGCGGTCCTTGAATTGCGAGGTGAGAACCATCGAGATCGTTTACGATTGCTTCGATGTGCGCTGCGTCAAGTTGCTCGGGTTGGATTTGCGCCCGCGCGGTGCGCGTACGCGGTCGCCGTGCTAAGAGCAGCGAAAGCGTCGCCGGATGGGTAGACTCGAGCGTTTCATCGAGATAATCGCGCGCAATGCGCACGAGCGCGTCGCGCTGTTCGCTCGTTTGGATCGGCTTAGCGGGGATGAGCGCGCGCAAGCGGTCCGGAGCGATCGCGGCGCTCAGTTTGATGGTCAACTCGTTGCGATCGTCGTCGAACTGCACGATCGTCCCTGCCATCTTCTGTGCGTCGGGGCAGTGGGGCGTGGTCGTCCCGAGGTTGTGCAGTTGCTCCGGAAACGAATACGTATAGACGAAGCTGCGCTTGATTTTGTACGGCGCGATGTCGGTACGTAGCTGCAGCCCGCCGAGCGCTTCGTGATCGAACTCGAGCAGCCGGTCCGTGTTCTCGGTCCGATCGTAGTATTTCCAATATGCCGGTTTAGCTTCGCGAGAGTGATAGTCGACGAGATGACCGAGCAGCCAGCGCGCGCGTGTGGACTCGTCTCGCGCGCGCAAATCGCCAAGGGACTCAGGCGCGACAATCCCCTCGAGCAAATGCGTCGCAAGCTCGCTGCGTCCACCGTCCTCGGGGATCTCCTTCAACGCTGTTTGGCGCCACTCGAGCGGCCGTCCAATCTGCGTCTCGCGCTCGCCGCGAAGCTGCAGCAACCACTCGCGCAGAAGAAAGGTCGATCGGCAGTCGTCCTCGTTGTAACGCTCGATGTCGTGAAGGATTGACTCGTCGCCGCTTGCTAGCCACGTTTCGAACATGACGATGGAATCGTCGCCGCGTTGCACCGTCGTGTCGCGATGCATGCCGTAGAACGGCTCGAGCTTCTTGATGGAATAACTAGGCGCCGAAACGCGAAGCGCTTGCCGCACGACGGCGTAGAGATCGACGAAAGCGGAATTGCGCAGAAGGTCGTCGAGCTCTCGCTCGCGCGTGCCGTAGAATCCCATCAGGTGCCGCATCGCCGTCGTTTCGTACGGGGCATAGTGATAGACGTGCATTGCCGGGTATTGCCGGCGCCGCTCGGCGATGAAGTCGAGCGCCGACTCGAACGCGGCGCGCTCTTGGGCGCGAGAGCGGGCCCAAAACGAAACGTAGCGTGCTTCATTTGGGCAGAAGAATCCGAACAGATATTCCAACCCGCGCTCGGGAGCGTAGAGCGGGTCGCCCTCGATGTCGAAGAAGAGATCGCCGGCATCAGGCGGCGGTAGCAATTCAAATCCGCGACCCTGCTCGCTGTCAAGTAATTCGTAGACATTGCGATGCTCGCGCCGCCCGGTCTCTTGTAACGATGCCTGGGAGCGAAGCGTTGAAAACGTAGCTTCCTCCATGCCGAACGGCCGGCCCGCGTCGCCGGCGGCCGCGAGACCGCTCATCGTGGTGATACCGGCGTCTTCCAACTTGCCAATCTGATCGCGACGCATGCGCGCTACGAGGCTTAGATGGTCGTCATCGAACCGCTGCGTGGCGCAGCGTTGGCTCCACCGGCAAATATCGCAATGTGAAACCTCGAACGGGTAGGCATCGAACGTAGCCGCGGCCATCGTTTCGAGGAAGCGCGCTCGCAGGTGACGCTCGTACGCGGCGAAGTCGTCGAGGCGAAACGCGCGGTGCGCGCCGCTTCCCAAGAGCACGTGCATGTTCGCCGGCGCACTGCCCTGAACGCGCGCAACGTGCGCGCTGTAGTGGGCGAGCTGAACGAGATAATAGGGCTTCGGCGTGAGCGCAAGTTTTGCGTCGATGACTTCGTAGCTCCACGGCCAGCGTTCGCACGGGGAATCGACCCGTCGCAAGAAATCGGTGCGACCGAGAAACGTGCCGTCGAAGAACGTCGCTTGATAGATGAGCGGCGCTCCCGAGGCCATCGCCAGGACGGCACGTTCCTGCGCGGCTTCGAAGTCCCGCACGGAAGCGCCGCTTTCGGATGGAAAAACGACGATGTCGTCGCCATACAGCGCGCGAAAACGCTCGAGTTGTCGCGCTTCGTGCTCGTCGCCCTTGCTCGCAAGCAGCGCGGCAGTGGGAGTCGGTTCCGGACGAGCGAGCTCGTGCAATGCAGCGAGGCGCTCGAGTTCGACGAGGCGATCGCACTCGAGCGAATTGTTTAGGTCGGTAGCGGAGAAAATGAAACGGCCGTCGATTCGCTGCATACGCGGATCTTCCGACACGATCGTGCCATGCGCCTGGCATAATACCCATTTAGGATCGTCGAGTGATGGATCCGTTGATCGTTGCTCGCCGCCTCCCCCGCATTGCCGAGCGCGCCATGCGCGCTGCGATCAGGCGGGGTCTTGAGAACCGACGGTTAACGACGCGCGCGATCGTCGGCGACGCGCTCGTTCGTTTCGACGCACTCGCTTCGCGCGAGGCCGGTGCGGGCGTGCGTTCGGCGTTACTATTCGCGGAACGCAATCGGATCGCACGCGAGCTTCGCGCGTTCGTTGAAGGACGCTTGGCAGTACGGCTCGGCGCGCTGCCGCGGCGCGACATTCTCGCGGTCGGCAAGGAAGCGTCGCCGTTCGATGCGATCGTTCGGAATCGGCGCGGGCGTCGCTACGGCATCGTTTTGCGCCGGTTGCCGCGCGACGGAACGCGACTCGAGCTGCTCGGGCGGATGCGCGGCGCGGCAAAAACAGCGAGAACGCCGGTTGACGGCGTTCTCGTCTACGATTTCGCTGATGCTTCGGTTCGGCTGTTAAACCAGGCCGGCGCGGAGCGCGTGTACGGCGACTTGCGTGCGAGCTGACAGGTTCAGTTTTGCAAGGATGTGCGAGATGTGGTTCTTCACCGTCTTGTCGGAGAGCTTGAGCCGAATGCTGATCTGCTTGTTCGAGAGTCCTTCGGCGACGAGGCGCACGACCTCGAACTCGCGCTCGGAAAGCGCCGTGCGAATATCGCGAGTCGCCGGAACGGCCTGCAAATGCCGCAAGGGTATCGCTGCGGGCGGCAAGTTCTTGATCATGTCGATGAAGTCACCGATGGGGACGCTTCGCAGATCGTGCAAAAGGGTGTCGTCCACGACGACGTCGGCGTCGACAGTAGCCTGCTCGAGGCTTGGGGCTGTTCCGACCACGCGAACGCCGCTCTCGAGTGAAAGCAAACGTGCTATGGCGCTTCGAACCGTGGCATCAGGACCGGTCACGAGGATACTCGTGGGGACGTCCTGGTGTGGTAGGACGGTCATGGTTGCCTTTCCGTTGGCTCGGCTGGCGCTACGAATGTAGCAGGGGGTGCTTTCATGGGCCTTACGAACTAATTACATCCTGCTTACAAACCGATTACACGGCCATGGCTGAACTCGTTCGGCGAGAAGCGTTGCTCGAACGTCTGCGGCATCTCGATCCGCGGATCGTAGCGGTTATTGCGCCTGCGGGCTTCGGTAAGTCGACGCTCGTCAGGGAGTACCTCGCACAGCGTGGAGGGGGCGTCGTCTGCGACTGTGCCGGCGTGCGCGACGAGCTCGATTTTGCCAGGCGCCTCATCCCATCGCTGGCCGAGGAGACGCCCGCGCGTGAGGGCGATCTGACCCGCCGCGAGCTGATGCTAGGTGACGGTACGGCCAGCGTGGCCGATCGCATCGCCATCGCGCTGGAAGCATGGCGAGAGCCCGCCCAAGGTTGCCTCGTGTTCGAAAGCGCCGAAGCGCTAGCGAATGCCGAGTCGGCGCGCGATCTGTTCGCGCGAATGCTGGAATCGCGTCCACCCGGCCGCACCGTCGTCATCTGTTCGCGCGACTCTTTGCGACTGCACTTCACGCGTTACGCCGTTCCACACGAGATCGTCACGCTACGCGCACCGGATCTTGCCTTCGAGCTTGCCGACATCCGCAAGATCTTCGCTCCATTCGTTACGAGCGATAGTGACGCCGAACACATCTTCAAGGTTTCGGCGGGCTGGCCGATCGCCGTCTTCCTGCTCAGACGCTTCGCGAGCGAAGGCCGCATCTCGACGCTCCTCGATCGACTGGACGACGTCGCGTTCGACGAGCTGCACGACTATCTCGCCGAAGAAGTGCTCGGTGGGCTCGATCAACGCATGCGCAATGCCCTCTTTGCGTGCGCCGCGATACCGCGCGCAACCGCCGCCGATCTTTGCGCCGCCTTCGAAGACGATGCCACCTTAGCCGACGACTTGGCCGAAGTCGCCAAGGAAATGGCCTTCGTCGTTCTCGGAGAGGACGGCACGTTTTCGCTCCATCCGTTGCTCGCCTCGCTCCTGCTCGATCGAGGAGCGCAAAAGCGCGATGCGCTCCTCCGTAACGTGGCGGCTTTTCACGAGAGCCACTTCAACCATCAACGTGCCGCCGAAATTCACATCGCTCGTGGCGATCAGCAAGCGGCAGCGCAAGCGCTCGGCGCCCACGAGGTCATGCGCGACACGGCTCCCTCGATGGAATACGCGCACGTGTTATCGAGCCTCGACCGCAGCCTCGTCGCACGCTATCCGCGTTTGTGGGGCGTTACCGCATTGATGCGAATGTTCTGCTCCGATACTGCGATCATGCTCGACGAAGCCGAGACGATCTGGCGTACGCTTCGGCCGGACGCGTCCTCAATGGAACGCTACTACGTGTTCGTCTTTCGCATGCTGTTGATGAGTTATCTCGGCATGTTCGATGAGGCGCTCGAGGCAATCCGCGAATTCGGAGCGCAAATCGGATTTTCCGATCCGCCGCGGACGTTTCTCGACGGTCACATCTTGTATCTTCGCGGACTGCTGCGCGCGAGACGCGGGAATTTCGACCTCGGCGAACGCGATCTCAACGCAGCGCTGCCGCTCATCGACCGCATGGATGTCGTGGCGTCGGGAACGTATTTGGCGCTCGGAGCCGACATTGCCCGCGTTCGCGGAGAGTGGTCGGTGGAACGTCAATTCTTGGCGCGAGCTCACGAACGCGCGATGTCCTCGGCGTTGCCGAACTTTCTTGCGTTCGACGCGGCCGAAGCACTCATCGGCGCGTGGTTTGCGGGAGATCAGGCCACGTTTAGCTCGAGCGCCGTCGAGCTCGAGAATACGGTGGCGCGCCACAACGTTCACGGATTTGCCTATTTAGCGGCGGCGGCTCGCGGCCACGCCGCAACGCCCGGTCCGGCGGATCTACCCAAGTCGACCGTTTTCGGACAGCTGATCGCGCTTTCGCGTTCGCGCGATGAGGACGAGCGGGTGAGGATGGCACGCGACGCGCTGGCGCGAGCCAAGCAAGTGCGGATCCCGTTCGTCGAGGCACTGGCAGCCGTCGCGCTTGCATTGTGCGATCCAGCCTCGTTCGATGAAGCAATGGCGGTTGCGCACGACGCCGCGGCTCGCTGCGACGCACCGGCGCTCGTGCATGCAGTCGATGCGGTCGCGAACCAGCACGACAACGTCGGTATGCTTGCGAACTTCGTAGCGCAGATCACGCGGGATCGTAGCGAAGCGGCGCCGATTGCGCTCGAAGTCCTCGCCGGACACGTTCGCGTTGACGGCGATCTCGTTGCGCTTTCGGGACGCGAACTCGAGTTGCTGGCAGCGCTTGCGCAGCGACGTGATGTGACGCCGCGCACGCGTCTTGCAGCCATGCTGTGGCCGGATCAGGACGAAGACGCCGCTCGCAACGCCCTGAGCGTGTGTCTGCACCGGCTGCGCTTGCATCTGGGCCGCAAGGATGCAATCGAGCGCGTTGCCGACGGATATCGCTTGCACGTCGATGCGTTCGTCGACGTGTGGGAGATCGAACGCGCGGCCGCGACGCTTCGTTCGCGCGAGCGCTTGCGCGAAGGTTCTCGGGCTGCGCTCCACCGCGCGTGGGAAAGACTGCGCGAGGAGCGCGCCGCATCCATCGAGCGGTGGGAGTGGTTCGAACCAACCGCACGACGTATGGGCGACTTGCG
>JASHZC010000207.1 GCA_030042755.1 Vulcanimicrobiota bacterium
CACCGATGCCGTTGATCGTGCACTCGACCTGTCGCGCCCCGGCGCGCACGGCGGCGAGCGCATTGGCCGTCGCCATCCCAAGGTCGTCATGCGTGTGGACGCTGATCGTAACGTTCTCGATTCCGTCGACGTTCTCGCGCAGATACGAGATCAGCGCGTGCATCTCTGTGGGCGTCGCGTAGCCGACCGTATCCGGCACGTTTAGCGTACGCGCGCCGGCTGCCGCGGCCACCGAAAACACCTGCGCCAGAAACTCCGGCTCCGAACGTGTTGCATCTTCGGCCGAGAACTCGACGTCGTCGCAGCGCATACGTGCGCGGCGAACCGCTTGCGAAGCCATCTCGAGCGCTTGTTCGGGAGTGACTCCGAGCTTACGTTCCATATGCAGCCGCGAGGTTGCGATGAACACGTGAATGCGAGGCCGCCGCGCGCCGGCGAGCGCCGTTGCTGCGGCATCGACGTCTTCGTGCGTGCAGCGCGCCAGTGCAGCGACATGCGCGCTTCGAACCGTCCGCGCGATCTGCGAAACGCTTTGGCGAGCGATGTCGTTCGAAATCGGGAAGCCGGCTTCGATCGTGTCGACGCCCGCTTCATCGAGCAGGCGGGCGATGCGAAGTCGTGTCGAGGGAGTCATCGCGGCGCCGGGCGATTGTTCGCCGTCGCGCAGCGTCGTGTCGAAGATCTCTACGTTTTCCAACGGTACCTCCCTCGCGACTTTCATACGCCGTATTCGACCCAGTTGTGATGAAGCGGATCCGTTCCGCGCACGGCCGATTCGTAAGCGCTGCGCAGCTCGTCGGTCAACGGACGCATCTTCGGCAGGCCGTGCGAATCGATCTGAACGATCGGCATCACCTCTGCGGCGGTCCCGGTGAAGAAGAGCTCGTCGGCGTCGAAGAGATCGGCCGGCGTGATGTTGCCGACGTCGACCGGAATCTTGCGATCGCGCGCAAGCTCGACGACCGTCGCTTGCGTGATGCCTTCCAGCACGTCGGCACTCGCATCGTTCGTGCGCAGCCGCCCGTTCTTGACGACGAAGATGTTCTCGCCGGTGCCTTCCGCGACGTCACCGCGATCGTTCAGCAGAATCGCCTCGTCGAAACCGCGATGCTGGGCATCTTGCAACGCGAGAATCGAGTTCATATAGTGACCGCACGCTTTGGCCGTCGACGGCATGGACCGCGATGGCGTCTTTTGCCATGGAGACATCGTGACGCGCACACCGTCGCCGTCCCCGATCAGCGAGCCGCTCAGCGGTTTGAGCGCGACGAGCACGTGCGTTGGGCAATGGAATTTCGGCGCTAGTGAGATGCCCTTTTGGCCAAAATACGCGAGCGGCCGGATGTAACCTGAGCTGAATGCGTTGGCCTGCAGGGTGGCAAAGATCGCGCGGGCCAGCGTTTGTTCGTCGTAATCGATGCGCAGACCGTACACGCTGGCCGAGGCGAAAAACCTGCGCAAATGGTCGCGCAGCCGGAAAACCCCGGTACCTTTGCGCGCCTCGTATGCGCGAATGCCTTCGAAAACGCCCGAGCCGTAGTGCAGCGCGTGCGTAAACGGACGCACCGCAATGTCGTCGGCGTCGACGAGCGCGCCATCGAACCACATGTATTCGCGAGCGGGAACCGGTGCAATCATGGACAGACTTCCGTGGTGGTGACGGCGCCGCGCGCAGCCGATCCGACGGTCGCGGCGTATTTTGCAAAGACGCCGCCACGAAAGTGCGGCTCGGGCGCGTGCCATGCACGCAGCCGTTCGGCGATCACCGGCGGTGCGACCGCAAGGTCGAGCGTGCGCCGCTCGACATCGATGACGATTTCGTCACCGTCGCGTACTGCGGAAATCGGGCCGCCGACCGCCGCTTCCGGCGCAACGTGACCGATCATGAGACCGTGCGTCCCGCCGCTGAAACGACCGTCGGTGACGAGGGCAACGCTTTCGCCGAGCCCCGCGCCGACGATGGCACTGGTCACGCTAAGCATCTCGCGCATGCCCGGTCCGCCTTTGGGACCTTCATAGGCGATGACAACGACGTCGTTCGGCGCGATCGTATTGTCGAGAATCGCCTGCATCGCAGCTTCTTCGGAATTGAATACGCGTGCAGGACCGCGATGATAGAGACGCTCGGAACCGGCGATCTTCACGACCGCTCCCTCCGGCGCGAGATTCCCGTGAAGGATCACGAGCCCGCCGTGCGGCTTGAAAGGGTGCTCGGCGGTTGCGATCACCGCCTGTCCCGGCGTTTCGACGGCCGCTTCGACTTCTTGCGCGAACGATCGGCCCGTCGCGGTCGTCACCGACGCATCGACGAGGTGCCCTTCCGCCATGCGTTTGCCGAGCAATTGCGTGCCGCCGGCTTTATCGACGTCGAGTGCAACGTATTTTCCGCCGGGGCGCAAGTCGGCGATGATCGGCGTGCGCCGGCTCACCGTATCGAAATCCTCGATCGAAAGCTCCGTTCCGGCCTCATGCGCGATAGCGAGTAAATGCAACACGCTGTTGGTCGATCCACCGGTAGCCGCTGCCGCTGCGATCGCGTTCAAGAATGACGTCCGCGTCAAGAGATCGCGCGGTCGAATATTTTCCCGGAAGAGATCCATGACGATCGTTCCGGCGTCGTGCGCCCATTGCGCGCGACGCTGTGACGTCGCACCCGGGCTGGCGCTCCCTATCGGTGAAAGACCAAGATACTCCATCACCATCGCCATCGTATTAGCGGTGTATTGTCCGCCGCACGCACCCGGGCCGGGACAGGCGCGGTCTTCGATTGCCTTGAGCCGATCGTCGTCAATCGTGCCGCGCGCATGCGCGCCGATCGCTTCGAAGACGTCGACGATCGTAAGTTCTTTGCCGTCGAGAATCCCCGGCGCGATCGAGCCGCCATAGATGATGACCGACGGTACGTTCAATCGCGCGAACGCCATCGCCGTGCCGGGAATCGTCTTGTCGCAGCCGACGAGGCCAACCATCGCATCGAAGTAATGCGAACGACCGATTAGCTCGATCGAATCGGCGATGACCTCGCGACTTACGAGCGAGCCCTTCATCCCCTGCGTGCCCATCGTGATGCCGTCGCTGATGGCGATCGTGTTGAACTCCATCGGCGTGCCGCCCGCGGCTCGTACGCCGGCTTTGACGTGTTCGGCGAGATCGCGCAAGTGATAGCCGCACGGCATCGTCTCGACCCACGTGTTCGCGATGCCGACGATCGGCTTCCTCAAATCGTCGTCGGTGAACCCGTTGGCTTTGAACATGGCGCGCGCGGCCGCACGCGTGGCTCCCTGCGTGAGCGTATGGCTCAACATACGCGGAATTGCATCTCCTCGTCAGAATTTTGGCGCGCTGCGAAAGGTTCGTTTGACGATTCGCGCATCCACGGCATGAGACCACGCAGCCGCTCGCCGACGCGTTCGATCGGGTGCGCGTCGGATTCATGCTTGTAATCGTTGAAGCGCGGCTTGCCCGCGGCGTGCTCGGCGACCCACTCCTGCGCAAACTCGCCCTTGCGAATCTCGGCGAGAATCTCACGCATCGCCGCTTTCGACTGCTCGCCGATCACGCGCGGCCCGCGTGTGTAATCGCCGAATTGCGCCGTGTTGCTGATGCCGTCGCGCATGCCTTCGATGCCGCGTGCATAGAGCAAATCGACGATGAGCTTCATCTCGTGCATGCATTCGAAGTACGCCATTTCCGGAGCGTACCCGGCTTCGGTCAACGTCTCGAAACCCGCCTTGATCAACGAGGTCAGACCGCCGCAGAGCACCGCCTGCTCGCCGAAGAGATCGGTCTCGGTTTCTTCGCGGAACGTGGTCTCGAGAATGCCCGCCCGACCACCGCCGATTCCGGCAGCATAGGCGAGCGCGACGTTGCGCGTGGTACCGCTCGGATCTTGATGGACGGCAATCAGCGACGGTACGCCGCGTCCCGCTTCGAATTCCGTGCGAACCAGTGATCCTGGCCCTTTCGGCGCAACCATGAAAACGTTCGTGGTCACGGGCGGCACCACCGTTCCAAAGTGAATCGAAAATCCGTGCGCGAATGCAAGATACGCACCCGGTTTGAGATATTCGTGAATCTTGCGAATGTAGAGCGAGCCATGCTCTTCGTCGGGTGCGAGAATCATGACGACGTCCGCAATCGAGACGGCATTTTCCACGCTTTGTGCGTCGAGACCGTCGAAATGAGCTCGATCGAACGAGGACGACCCATCGCGCAATCCAACGACGACCCTATATCCGGATTCGTGCAGATTGAGCGCGTGGGCTCGGCCTTGGCTGCCGTAACCGATGATTGCAATCGTCTTACCGCGCAGGGCTGCCGGATCGGTGTCGCGGTCGTACAGGGCGTTCATTCCATAGTCTCCCTATTGTCGTCGTCGAGCAGTTTGGTGATGTGCGCGTCGAGCCGGCGCAACGCATCTCCAGGGCCGGCGAATGCCACCTCCAAGCGATATGCGACACCGGTTCGTTCGGCGGCAACCTTCGTGTAGGTGCAGCCGAAGCGGTGAGCGAGATGAATGATGCGCGCCAGCATCCGTCCATCGCTGGCGGTGACGGTTCTCATGCCGGAATTGCCTCCAGTGCATCGTCAACGCCCTTGCCGGACGGAATGATCGGCCACACGTTCTCGTGCGGATA
>JASHZC010000208.1 GCA_030042755.1 Vulcanimicrobiota bacterium
ATCATTTACGCGCAGCACGCGAAACATCTGAATGATGACCCGCACGGCGATCTCCGCAGCGAGGTTCATTCGTACTTCGGAAGCGGCACCCAGCTCCAAGAGATGTACGTAACGCCGACGCTGCTCTCCACGCAAAATTGGGACGACATCGCCGAGGCCGCCAACTGGTCGGCTTCAAACGCGGGCGTGCTCGTCGACACGCACTGGGTAGGCGGTAACCCGAGCCGGCTCGACGTCTACGGGTGGGCGTCGTGGTCTCCGCACAAGGGCGTGCTGATACTGCGTAACCCCAGCGATCGCGTGCAAAGCATTCCGATCGATATAGAGCGCGCTTTCGAACTGCCGCCTCAAGCGCCGCGGACGTATGCTGCTTCTTCTCCGTGGCGCGGCGGTCGCAAAGAGCGCGTCGCGTTGCGTGCAGGGCGAGAACATGCGTTCTCGCTCGAACCCTTCGAAGTGCTCGTGCTCGACGTTGACCCGAGTGCATGAACGACGAGCACGTCCGCTCTATTGCATCGCGCTTTCGCGTGCAAGGAACGTTCGTCTCGGCAAAGCGATACGGCAGCGGACACATCAACGACACGTATCTTGCTTGGTACCGGACCGCCGACCGAGAGCGACCGTACATCCATCAGCGCATTAACGACCGAGTGTTTCCGAACGTCCCGGCGCTGATGGAGAACGTCGGCCGCGTGACGCGGCACGTGAAAGCCAAGCTCGGAGGAGCGGCGTTAACCCTCGTGACGACCGATCGAGGCGAGGATGTCTTGCGCGACGCCGATGGATCGTGGTGGCGTACGTACGAATTCGTCGAAGGCGCGCGCAGTCGCGACACCGTCGACCGGCCCGAGCAAGGGTATCAAGCCGCACGCGCATTCGGCCGGTTCGTTCGAGCGCTCGTCGATCTGCCCGGAGATCGACTGCACGAAACCATACCGTCGTTTCACGACACCACGAAACGCTTTTCAGCGCTTGTTGAGACAGCCGGCCAAGACCCGATGGGCCGGACGGCCGGCGCCGCGCGCGAGATCGATTACTGCCGGCGAAACGAATCACTCGCAGATGCACTTGCGGCGCTGCAGCGTGAGGGCATTTCGCGCGAGTGCGTTACGCACAACGACACCAAAGTGAACAACGTGATGCTCGATGAAACGACGGGCGAAGGTGTGTGCGTGATCGATCTCGACACCGTAATGCCGGGCCTCGCGCTCTACGATTTCGGCGACATGGTGCGCACGGCGACCATACCCGTCGCCGAGGACGAACGCAACCTCTCGCTGGTCGAGGTGAACGCGCAGATGTTCGAAGCGCTCGCTCGTGGATTTATCGAGGGGGCCGGACCGCTTTTGCGTTTTGAGGAGCGCGAGCACCTCGTCACCGCCGGCATGGTCATGACGTTTGAATGCGGCGTGCGCTTTTTGACGGACTATCTCGGCGGCGATACCTATTTTCGGATTAGCCGGCCGGAACAGAATCTCGATCGCGCACGCACGCAATTCGCATTGGTCGCGTCGCTGTCGCGCCATAAGGATCGGCTGCAACGTTCGATCGCCGGCCTCGCCGGGCATGGGTGATGACAGCGCCGGGCGAGGGCCTGCCGCTCTATCGCTGAAGTACGCCTGATGAGGCCGTTGGCTTAACGTGAAGCTCCAGGCGATTGAAGCCGAAGCGTATGCGCGCGACGTGTTGCCGTTGACTGCCTCGTTGTGGGCCGAAGGCCGGCCGTTCGATCTCTATGCCGAACAGGTGACGGCAATCGCCCACTGTGGATACGGGCGCAGGCACTATCGCACCGTAGGATTGTACGACGGCGATCGACTCGTGTCGTCCTTCAAACGCTACCAGCGCGTGCTGCACGTCGGCGGCAAGCGCCTTCGCGCGGTCGGAATCGCCGCAGTTTTCACACAAAGCGCGTATCGGAGTCGCGGATACGCAAGCGCGATGCTGGCGATGGAACTCGATCGTTCGCGCGTCGAGGGCTTTGACTTTGCATATCTGTTCTCCGATATCCGGCCGCAATTTTACATCGACCTCGGCTTCGTCGAGCTTCCTTCACATTCGATAAGCTTACGCGCCGACAGCCTCACCACGGAGCGCGTCGAAGTCCAGCGGCTCGAGGAAAGCGATTGGCCCGGCGTGGAGCGCTGCTTCGAGCTTTCCGAGCGGCAACGGCCGTGGGGATTCGTCCGCACGCCGCTGGTGTGGGACTGGGTGCGCTTGCGCATCGAACAAGGTGCCGAACATCCGGGCTTCATCGAGACGAATTTGGTCGTGCGACGCGGACGAGGCATTGCCGCATACGTTCTTGGAGCGCGAGCGCCCGAGCAAGATGCGTACGTTCTCGACGAGTTTGGGTTTGCCGATGCCGCTGCGGCAGCGACGATTCCGGCACTTTTACGCAGCGCGGCCGGTGATTTGCGCCGCATCATCGGCTGGCTTCCGCCCGATTTTGCACGCGACCGCCTCGCGCGCGCCTCCGTCCGCCGCCGCTCGAAGGCGGTCTTCATGGCGGCCTCGTTCACCTCCGCGGCAAGAAAATGGCTGAGTCTTGCATCAGAATCGGGAATGGACGGAGTCTGGAGCACGGACCACATTTAAGCCATAATGCTTGCACCTGGCGATCTCATACCCGACGTATCACTTGTCGACGGCGACGGACGAACGGTCACGCTTGCATCCCTGCTCGATCGCTCCATCGTGCTGTACTTTTATCCGAAAGACGACACGCCCGGATGCTCGGTCGAGGCGCGCCGTTTTCGCGACGACTACGACGCCTTCGTTGCGGCAGGCGCCGACGTCATCGGTGTGAGTTCCGACGATGCGTCGTCGCACGCCCGCTTTAGCAACAAGTGCGAGCTTCCGTTTCGCTTGATGAGCGATCCGGGAGCCGTCGCGCGCAAAGCGTTCGGCGTTCCAGCGACGTTCGGCATTCTTCCGGGACGCGCAACGTTCGTGATCGCTCCGGATGGAAGGATTCTCTACGCATTCAATTCCCAGTTCGCGCCGCAGCGTCACGCTGCAAACGCGCTGGCCGCGCTACGTGCGGTTCCCTGAATTATCGAAGAAACTGATCTGTTTGGCTTCGCCCATCGTCAGCGACGCTACGCGCAGTCCGAGCAATCGCACCGGTATGCCGGCGAGGTGCGCCCGGCGAAGGCAATGGATCGCGGCGCGATAGATCAGACGCGGGTCGCGCGTCGGCTCGACCAGATGGGTCTGCCGCCCGAACACGCGAAAATCCGACCGCCGGATCTTGATGCCCACGGTCGCGGCGCTGCAATCCTCGCGCTCGAGCTTTTCGGCGATTTCCTCGGCTTGTTCTCGTAGCACTGCGGCGAGTTGTCGTTCGTCACGAATATCGTACTCGAACGTCGTTTCCGATGAAATCGATTTCGTCTCGCGCGACGGATCGACGTCTCTCGTGTCTATTCCCCGCGCGAGATCGCGCACCGTCGGCCCCCACGATCCAAACAGCGTGCGCGCATCGGCGTCACCAAGTGCGGCAACCTCCCCAATCGTCGTGATGCCGAACGTCTGCAAACGTGCAACCGTCTTTGGCCCAACGCCCCAAAGGCGACCCACCGGGAGCGGTGCGAGAAATTCGGCCTCGCTTCCGGGCTCGATGGCAAGCAACCCATCGGGCTTGCAGCTGTCGGACGCGATCTTCGCGATCATCTTTCCCGAGGCGACACCGGCGCTAACCGTGAGCCCCGTTCCGGCAAACACGTCGGCGCGAATACCGGCTGCAACGCTCCTTGCTACGTCGATCGTCGCATCGTTCAAATCGACGAAGGCTTCGTCGAGTGAAAGCCCCTCGACGCGATGCCCGTGCGCTCCGAAAATTGCGAACACCTCAGTCGAAATCGACTTGTAACGCCGCATGTCGGGCGATACGACGACTAGCTGCGGACAAAGTTCGAGCGCGCGGTAGAGCGGGATCGCCGAACGCACGCCATAAGGCCGCGCCTCATAGGACGCGGTGAGCACGACCGCCCGGCGATGACGGCCTGCGACTGCTACCGGCTTACCGCGCAGACTCGGATCATCGCGCACCGCAACGCTGGCATAAAAGGCGTCGATGTCAAAGTGTGCGATCATCCCGCGATATTCCGCGTTCGATTGCGAGTATCGTCTGCATGTTGCGCAGGTCCTCGGCTTCGTCGCCCGGCGTTTCCAAGATCGCCATCTTCTCTCGCACCTCGCGATGCGCGAGCAGCGCCCGAAAGCCATCGAACCCGATCAAGCCTTCGCCGATGTGCCAGTGGCGGTCGCGACTCGCACCGAGTGGAACTTCCGTGTCGTTGAAATGAAACATCGGTACGCGTTCCAGCCCGATGTGCTCGTGTGCTTGCGCGAGAAATTCGTCGACGCCGGCGTGCGAGTCGATCTTGTACCCTGCGGCCCACGCATGCGCCGTATCGAGGCAAACGCCGAGTTGCGGATGATCCACCGCGCGAATGAACCGGCCGAGTTCTTCGAGCGTCCCGCCTGCGAGGTTGCCGGCGCCGGCCGAATTTTCGACCACCAGCATCACACCGGGAGCGATCGTCTCGAGCACGCTCTCCAAGGCGGCACAGATCGCGGCAAAGCCTTGGCTGCGGTCGCGCGTTCCATACGATCCCAAATGCGTGTTCACGTAGGCGATATCTCCCGCAGCTGCCGTAGCAAGATCCGCGCGAATCAAACCGACCGATCCGGTCAGCACCTTGGGATCGTCGCTTGCAAGATTGATCAAATATGGAGTGTGAATCGCACATGGATCGATCCCGGCTTCGCGTCGCATCGATGCGAATGCTTGCAACGCCGGTACGTCGAGCTTACTCACGCGATAGCTACGCGGATTGCTCGAGAATATCTGAATTGCCGTGCAGCCAAGCGACTGCGCATACTCCACCGCTTTGGCGTATCCGCCTGAGATTCTTACGTGGACGCCAAGTCGCACGAGCTACTTCTTCAAAGCTTCCCGAGATATACGAAGTGCGTGTAGGTCAGCGGCATCAACGGATCGCCCTCACCGAGCCGCTCGTGCAGCCTGCGTTCGAGGCGCTCGAAGTACTCGGATGCACTCGTCCCAAAAGCGTCGCG
>JASHZC010000209.1 GCA_030042755.1 Vulcanimicrobiota bacterium
CCGTCGCACAAGCGTTGCAATCCAGTCAAACGGATTCCGCTGTCGAATATACGGTCGAGGACACGACCGGCCTACGCTTTGATGACGGCGATATCGTCGAAGGGCGAAAGCGCACCGATACCTTCACGATCGCCGACGGGAACGTCGACGACGCGCACGTCGCTCGCGCAAAGAATATGGCGGATCCTTCAAACCTCGCGAAATTTGTCGCGCAGACACTCGATAACGCGGAGGCCTCAGGCGCTAAGCAGACCTGGGTCGATCTCGTCGATCACGGCGGCGGCGACGGTGGCGGACTTGAAACGCACACCGGCGCGGTGATGTCGATGCCCGACATGGCACAAGCCATTGCCGATGGCATCGCACTCCATGCCAAGGAACATCCCGAAGATGCCGGACGCGTCGTCGACGGCGTTGTTGCAAATCAATGCCTCATGGACACGCTCGGATTCGCCGATGCGCTTTCGCGTGCAGGCGTAAAATATTTGGCCGCATCTCCGGAGACGATGCTTTCCCCCGGCGTTCCCACGAGCGTCGCCGATACGATCGCACGCAGTGTCGACGATCCGTCCGCAATGGCGCGCGGCGTCGTGAAAGACGTCATGGGCACACGCTACGAGCAGCCGGACGGCGAATCGTTTGGAACGGCGGCCGCTTTCGACGTTCTCGATCTATCGGCGGATAAGATCGCGAATGCCGAGCGAGCGATCAAAACGTTCAACGATGCTGCTGCAGCCGATCGCACCGATCGCTCGACGATTCGCACCGACGTAGCGTCTGTCGAAGGCATGGTTCGCTTTTCTCAAGCAACGCCGGACATGCCGTGGCATTCCGACCGTCCTGCGATCGCGATGTATGACAAGCTTGCGTCCGACACGAGCTTATCTTCGCAGCTGCGTGACGATGCTCGCGCCGCGGCCGATGCAACCCGCGGGCTGATCATGGCGCACAAAGAGTCGCGCGGCTTCGGTCCCTTCGATGGCTCGAGCTATGCTGACGCGGTTGGACCGACGGTTCACGCTCCCGTGACTCACAAGCAGATCGATCCCTGGGCCCGCGTCGGCGTGAGCGAAACGCACAACGACTTTTACGATGCGGTAGACCAGGCCAAATTCGTAGGTGCGCTGGCGTAGGCCGCCGCACACTTGGCCCATTTCCAGGAGTTGTGCCGCCGGCGGTATATGGGAACGATTGAAATGCTTTTCGGTCGTGTCAAACCGCTGGCACTTATCTTGGCCCAAGGCCATAACGAGGACCGTGGGCTGAAGCGTTCGCTCGGCCCATGGTCGTTAACCGCGATGGGGATCGGCGCAATTATCGGGACGGGCATCTTCGTTTTCACCGGCGTTGCTTCTGCGACACGAGCGGGGCCGTCGATCACGATTTCATTCGTCGTCGCCGGCATCGTTAGCGCTCTCGCAGCGTTGTGTTACTGCGAAGTCTCGAGCAAAATTCCGATTTCCGGCAGCGCATATACGTACACGTATGCGACGTGGGGCGAAGTGCTCGCGTGGATCGTCGGCTGGGCGTTGGTGCTCGAATACGCACTTGGTGCGGCGACCGTAAGCGCCGGCTGGTCCGGTTATTTCGTGACGATTCTTGCCGCGTTCGGCGTGAATCTTCCGGTCGCATGGACGCACAGTGCTTGGGATGCGACTCCTGGAATTGCGAACGTTCCGGCCGCGTGTATCATCGTACTTCTCACGGCGCTGCTCATACGCGGAACGCGAGAATCGGGCGCCGTCAACGCGGTCATCATGGCGATCAAGGTCACCGTCGTTATCTTCTTCATCGTTCTTGGTGTCGGGCATATCACACCGGCCTACTATCATCTCCCGCCCGGTCCGCAAACTGGCTATGGCGGATATTTTCCGTTCGGAATCGTGGGAATGCTCGGCGGCGCGGCATTCAGTTTTTTTGCCTACATCGGATTCGACGCTGTCTCTACCGCAGCCGAAGAGGCCAAGAACCCCGCGCGCGATTTGCCGATCGGCATCATGACAAGCCTTGTCGTGTGCACGATCCTCTACATCGTCGTGGTGGCCATCCTCAATGGCATGGTCCCGTTCTACAAGCTCAACGTGAACTCGCCCGTTGCGTTTGCGATGAGTTATGTCGGCCTGTCTTGGGCCGCGGTCATCATTTCTTTCGGCGCGATCGCGGGTCTCACCACTGTCATGTTGGTGATGATGTTCGGGCAAAGCCGCATCTTCTATGCGATGTCGCGTGATGGCCTGATCCCCAAAAGCTTTACCGCTCTTCATCCGGTGTGGCGAACGCCGTGGATCTCACAGCTTGTCTTCGGGCTCTTCATCGCCGCAGGTGGAGCGTTTTTCCCGATCTCAATTTTGGGATCGCTCACGAATATGGGCACGCTCGCCGCATTCATACTTACTTCAGCTGCCGTGCCGGTTCTGCGCCTACGGCATCCCGAGCTGAAATCGTCGTATGTCGTTCCGGGTGGGCCTTACGCGATTCCGATTCTTTCTGCCGTTTCTGCCCTGAGCTTGATGTATTTTCTGCGGGTCGGAACCCCCGTTGTGTGGGGGTTCTTCCCGCTCGTTTGGCTCGGTTTCATCATTTGGTTCGTGCTCGGGCAGATCGTCTATTATTGCTACGGACGACGGAAGAGCGCGATCGCGAACCCGTCTTAGGGAAGCTCCCTAGATCGGTAGCGTCAGATACGGCGACGACAGCGCCTTGTCGGCAATCGCTTCGAGCGTTTCGAGATGTCCTCTCGCAAGCTCGTCGAGATGTCCTTTGGCAATCGTGGCGGCGGCATCATGACGGAGATCTTCGAGTTGCACGCGGGCGAGTGCCCGCGCGTCGCTCGGCGTTCCGGTATCCGGGAACGTCACCATCTGCGCAAGGAAGATCGTGTACGCTTGCTGCAGGTTGCGCCGTATCAGGCCTTCGTGCACGAACGATCCGTTATTGATGCTTCCGTAGATACCGTCGCGCGTCCAATCGAACAGGTCGGTCAACGTCATCGTTGCACCGGGACCGTATTTCGTCGAAAGATCGTCGATGCGTTGCATGCGCAGCGGCGAGAAGAGCTCGTTCAGCACCGATCGCTGGGCCGCGAGCACCACGGCGGCGACGGAGACGTCGTGCCGCGGAGTCGGGCTGTACGACCACGTCGCATCCACCGAAAGCGAACTGACCTCGGAATAGGTCAACGTGTCGAGTACCTTTGGATTGAAATGCCAGGCACCGTCCGAGAAGAGGCCGCTAACCAGCTGCGCGAAAGCCGCGCGTTCCGTCGCCAGCGAGACCGGCGTTAGCGGCGCGGTCGCTCCGGGATCTCCCTTGTCGGCACGAGAGATGTATTCGCCGCCGATGGTATGGGCCGGCATGATGGCGCAGCGAAGATCGAGCCGCAGCGGCAGCAAGAATGCTGCACGAGCCTCGTCGTACGGCATTCCCGGTTCGGGGAAGCGGCGGTCCACGCCGTTCATGAGCGAACGCATCAGTGACATCTGCGTCTGGCACCATGCCAGCGGTTTGTTCGTGAGGTCGTCGGTGACGACGCGCGGATCGATTCCGTGACCCGTTCCAAAGCTGTCGGCATCCTCATCGCTTGCAAAGCGATACCGCGGATCCGACCAGCGTGACGCCCAAGCGCGCAAGACGGGCAGTTCTTGCTCGGGTGTCGTCACATTGGGAATGTATCCATACCCGTAGCGAACCGCGTAATAGTCATATGGCCCGAGCACGAGTTGGTCGTAATCGCCATTCGGCGTGCCCTTCGGCCAAATGTTCGTCGGGTTGTATTCCATCACCGAGCTGGCGATGCCGTAGCGCGACGTAAAGGCTTTGCTCTGCACGTCTTGCGCCGTATAGGCCATCGAGCCGATGAAGTTGTGTTGCAAGCCGAGATCGTGCCCAGACTCATGCAGGAGTACCGAGCGCACGAAGTCCTCGGTGTACGCCTGTTCGGCGGCTTGCGAATCGGGTAGGCCGCGCGCCGGCGCGATCACGTACTTGTAGATGAGCCGGCCGCCGATACCTTCGATCGCATCGAAGTTGACACCGACATTCAGTTCTTCGCCCGTACGCGGATCGGTGATGAGCAACGCCTCCGCGCCGTATTGCGGGCTGCTCGTATCGACCCAGCGCACCATGTTGTGACGAATATCCTCGGGGTCCCAGGTCGGGTCGTTCGGCTGCTGTTCGACCTCGATCGCATTGAGAATGCCGACCTTGACAAATGCGTTGTTCCACGTCAGCAATGCCTTGCGAACCGTGTCGCGGTACTGAACCGGAATGTCGTTACTCAAATAGAACACGATGGGGTTCGCGGCCGTGACCGGCGCAGCGGATGTCCGCGGGCCGAAATTCCAGCGGGTAATATAATGAATGTCGCGGCGCAGCTCGCGGTCGGTTGAAAAATTGATCAGCGGTTGCGAGAAATATCCTACGCGTGGATCGTAGATGCGCGGGACGTAGCCGTCGTTCGGCGCTGCAATGAGATTGTAGGTCATCTTGACTTCGACGTTGCGAGGATCCGGCGCATTGTCGAGAGCAGCTCCGGCAGTCGACGTCCACGTCTGGTCAACCGTCAAGATGTCATTCTGCGGAAACGCTTTGTTCTTCGCGAAAAACGACTTGGTCGGATCGAGATGATACGCCGACAACGGATTTCTGGAAGCAAACCGTAGCGACGAAGCCAGGTCGCCGATGTCTTGCAAGAACGTCGCAGCCGAGATCACGACGCGCTTGTCGTCTTGCGCGGAAATCGGCACGACCGCGATCACCGAACTTGGCAGCGACTCGCCCACGCCTTCCGATTCGGGAGAGTCCGGAGCCGTGCGTGCGTAGGTATTCGGCCAGCGCAGCACGATCGAATTTCCGTATCGTTCGAAATGAATGATACGCGCCGGCGCAACGTATGGCTCGCCCGGTGCGGGCCCGAAGCCGCCAAACCCGCTTGCGGGAACCGACGTCTCGATGAAATCGACACCGAGTTGCGAGTTCTGCACCTCGAGGTATACGCTGCCGTCTTTCTCGATGATCGGGAAGAGACCGGGCTGGATCGTCGCGCCCTTCGTAAACGTGTCGTACGCAGCGGGCGATTTGGAGGCGGCGGCAGCCGCGGCCGCAGCAGAAGCGGCGGCCGGTGCCGCGCCCGATGAACGGGGTGTTTGCGCCTGCGCGCATGGCGGGACCAAAAGGAATAGTCCCGCGATCAGCGAGACAACGAAACGACGTTGCATCGAAAACCTCCGTGATGGTTGGAGCACGATTAGGGATGCAAGGCGCTTTTCCCGCTCGACGGGAAGTGCAGTGAACATGGCACAGCCTCCCCTCCATGAACGCCTCCGCGAATTCATGCACGAATTCGTCTATCCAAACGAGGCGCGTTACGCGCAAGAACTGCAAGCCGGTCAAACGCGTTGGACTCAGCCCGGGATCATGGAAGAGCTCAAATCGCGCGCGCAATCGCTTGGCCTGTGGAACCTCTTTCTGCCCGAGCCCGAGTACGGTGCCGGCCTCTCAAATCGCGAGTACGCACCACTCTGTGAGTTGATGGGGACCTCGCCCATTGCACCTGAGGTCTTCAACTGCAATCCACCCGACACCGGGAACATGGAGGTGCTGGCGCGATACGGCTCGCCCGAGCAACGCGAACGATGGCTCGAGCCGCTATTGCGCGGTGAGATTCGCAGCGGCTTCTCGATGACCGAGCCGGGAACGGGATCGTCCGATGCGACCAACATTTCGGCATCGATCGTTCGC
>JASHZC010000021.1 GCA_030042755.1 Vulcanimicrobiota bacterium
AACGCGAGGAACGGAACCATGCTGAACAAGCGTAACGCCGCAATGACGTTCATCTTCGTGACCGTGCTGCTCGACATGGTTGCGCTGGGCATCATCGTGCCGGTTTTTCAACCCTTGATTTTGAGCTTCCAGCACGGGAATTACGCGGACGCATCGCTCGTGAGCGGTCTCTTCGCTGTGATTTTTGCGATCGTGCAGTTTTTCGCTTCGCCGATACTCGGCACGCTCTCCGATCGCGTCGGGCGCCGTCCGCTCGTGCTGCTTTCGAATTTGGGCACGAGTCTCGACTACGCGATCCTCGCGCTCGCGCCCAATCTTTGGTGGCTCTTCGTCGGACGCGTACTTTCCGGTGCAACGACGGCGAGCATTACCGTTGCGAGCGCGTACGTTGCCGACGTAACGCCGCAGGAAAAGCGGGCGGGCGCGTACGGCATGATCAGCGCGGCATTCGGCGTTGGATTCGTTGTCGGTCCCGCGATCGGCGGTCTTCTCGGCGCGCATGGCCTTCGCGTACCCTTCTGGGCGGCGGGTGCGCTCAGCATGGTCAACTTCTTTTATGGGCTATTCGTGTTGCCGGAATCGCTCGCGAAGGAACACCGGAACGACTTTTCGTGGAAGCGCGCAAATCCGCTGGGCTCGGTAAAGATGCTGCGCCGCCACGCGGAACTCGCCGGGCTCTCGATCGTCAATCTCATCGGATACGTTGCGCACGATGCTCTGCCGCAACTGTTCGTGCTGTATACGCTCTACGCGTATCATTGGTCCACCGGCACGATCGGCATCTCGCTCGCGGTCGTCGGCGTCCTCACGATTCTCGTCTCTGCATTCGTGATACAGCCCACGGTCGACCGCTTCGGCGAGCGCCGTGCATTAGTGATTGGTCTTACGTGCGGTGCCGCGGGGTTCATGCTCTACGGCGGCAACCAGGTGTTGTTTTGGATCGCGATGCCGATCAACATGCTCTGGATGATCGCAACGTCGGCGTCCCAATCGTTGATGACGCGCCGCGTCGCTAAGAACGAGCAAGGCGAACTCCAGGGCGCCATCAACTTGCTTCGCAGCGTCGGCAGCATGCTCGGTCCGGTGATCTTTAGCGGAATGTTCGCCTATTCGATCGGCGACATGCACCTATGGAAAGCACCGAGTGTGAGCTGGTTTGTAGCCGGTGCATTGCTCCTGGTCTCGGTCGCCGTTGCGCTTCGCGTCACGAGCGCCGCCGACGACGTTTCCGAACCGGTCGATAGGACCGCAGCGCTCGAGACGGCGCTCGTTGCAGAAACGCCGTCGGTCGAGTAGCGCGCAGCGTGTCGATCCTGCTTAGTGAATGAGGAAACCCACCAACAAGAGCGCAACGATGTTCAGTACCTTGATCATCGGGTTAATTGCCGGTCCCGCGGTGTCTTTGTACGGATCGCCGACGGTGTCGCCCGTGACCGCAGCTTGATGTGCGATCGAGCCTTTGCCGCCGTACTGACCGTCTTCGATGTATTTCTTGGCATTGTCCCAAGCGCCGCCGCCCGTTGTCATCGAGATTGCTAGGAACAAACCGGTAACGATCGATCCGACGAGAATGCCGCCCATGACCTGGGCACCCGTTGCGCCGGGCAGTATGCCGAATACCGAAAGGAGCACGACGACGATCGGCACGCCGACGGGAATCAGCGCTGGAAGAATCATTTCTTTGAGCGCTGCGGCCGTCACGATACTAACGGTCGTTCCGTAATCCGGACGCGCCGTGCCCGCCATGATGCCGGGAATCTCTTTGAACTGACGGCGCACTTCCTCGACCACCTTGCCGCCCGCACGTCCGACCGCTTCCATCGATAGCGAGGCGAACAGATACGGCAACAGGCCGCCGATGAAGAGACCGCAGAGCACGTATGGGTCGCCGATCGCAAAGAGGTTGGTAACGCTTGCAGCGCATTGATCGCCGCCGCCCGCGCCGCATTTGGCTTTGATCAGCTCCTGCAAGAAGGATGCGAAGAGCACGAGAGCTGCGAGCGCTGCAGAACCGATCGCATAACCTTTTGTGACGGCCTTGGTCGTATTGCCGACCGCGTCGAGTGGATCCGTGATGTTGCGCACCTCTTCGGGCATGTCGGCCATCTCGGCAATGCCGCCGGCATTGTCGGTGATCGGTCCGAACGAATCGATTGCGACGACGATGCCGGCGAGCGAAAGCATCGCCATCACCGCAATGCCTACGCCGTACGTTCCGGCCAGGCCGTAACTCACGAGTATACCGATGACGATGACGATCGCTGGGAGCGCCGTGCCCTGCATTGATACGGCGAGGCCGGCGATGATGTTGGTAGCGTGCCCAGTAACCGACGCTCTCGCGATGCCCCGCACCGGCGCGAATTGCGTACCGGTGTAAAATTCGGTGATTACGGTGATCAGCCCGGTGATCACGACGCCGACGAGCGCGCAGATGAAAATGTGCGTTGCGTTGACTTCAGTGGACCCGCCGAAGACCGCCTGCGTAGCAAAATAGAAACCGATGAGCGCAAGAACGCCGGCGACCGCCATGCCGCTGTAGAGCGCGCTCATGATGCGCGTTCTGGAGACTTTGCCTAAACCGACGACCCACGAGCCGATGATCGACGCGACGATCGAAAGCGCGCCCAAAATCAGCGGAAACGTTGTCGCTCCCGGAACTTTGTCTCCGAAGAGCAGGTTGCCGAGAAGCATCGCGGCGACGGTCGTGACGCAATACGTTTCAAAGAGGTCGGCAGCCATGCCGGCGCAGTCGCCGACGTTGTCGCCTACGTTGTCGGCAATGACGGCCGGGTTACGTGGATCGTCTTCGGGTATGCCTGCTTCAACTTTGCCTACGAGATCGGCACCGACGTCGGCGGCCTTCGTATAGATACCGCCGCCAAGCCGCGCGAAGACCGAAATCAGCGAGCAGCCGAATGCGAGGCCGACCATCGCGCCTAGCGTCCTGCCGGTGTCGCCACCGTTGACGGATTGCAGGATCGCGTAATACCCCGACACCGCGAGGAGCCCGAGCCCGACGACGAGCATGCCCGTCACCGTGCCGCCCCGGAAGGCGACGTTGAGCGCGGCACCGAGTCCCTGGGTCGCGGCCTCGGCCGTGCGCACGTTGGCACGAACCGAAACGATCATTCCGATGAACCCGGCGGCGCCCGAGAGGATCGCCCCAATAAGGAAGCCGATGGCGGCTTCTGCGCCAAGCGGAGGAGCCAGGAAGATCAGGATCGCCAGAACGACCGCAACGATGGCAATCGTTCCGTACTGGCGCTTGAGGAAGGCCATAGCGCCTTCTTGGATCGCCGCGGCGATCTCTTTCATGCGGGTGTTGCCGTCCGGGCGACCGAGCACCCAGAAGGTGAGGACGATGCCGTAGAGCACCGCCAGCGCACCACCGACTAACCCGGCCCAGATTGCTTCTTGTGCCGTCATGTAGCTTTATAGGTCCTTGATGAAGCAGCAGCGTGGCGCCAGAGGGGCGCCACTTAACCTTGAGCCCGGTACTGCGGTTCGGTCTTACTGTCCTTCGAGGAATCGCTGGTAGGATTCCGCGACGATCCGCCGCGCGTACGCGGCATCGCGCCACCCGCCGACTCGCGTATGCTTGCCTTCGAGCGCTTTGTAGGTTTCGAAAAAGTGCGAAATCTTGCGCAAGAGATGCGGAAAGATTTGCGTGTAATTGTGGATCTCGTCGAATTCCGGCTCACCGAGCGGCACGGCGAGAATCTTATCGTCTTCCTTGTCACCGTCGATCATCTCGAGCAAACCGATCGGGCGCGCGGCGACCAAACATCCCGAAAATGTCGGCTCGATCACGAGCACGAGAATGTCCATGGGGTCGCCGTCCAACGCCAGGGTCTGTGGCGCAAAACCGTAGTCGCCCGGATAGTGAATCGACGAATGCAGCGCGCGGTCCAGGCGGAAGATGTCCAGCTTTTTGTCGTACTCGTATTTGTTGCGCGATCCGGCCGGGATCTCGACGATCACGTTGATTTCATCAGGCTGGCGATCGCCCAGGGGCAAGTGCAAGTAATTTCGAGGATCGGGCGCGTTCATTGCGGCCCAGGTTGTTCGCTTCGCTCGCACGCGAGACCTCGATAAAACGAGAGCGGCAACTCGGAGGCGAAAAGAGAAACACGCCATGATGGAAGAGGTCGATTTTCTCGTTGTCGGTGCAGGCCCCGCGGGCGCGACGGCCGCGCGGGAAGCCGCGCGCGCCGGCGTCGAGACGATCGTATTGGAGAAGGATGCCGTGGTCGGCGCGAAGCGCGTCTGCGCCGCCGGCTTGCGCCCGGGCTTTTGCCGCACGTTCGACCTGCCGCGCGAACTGGTGCATTGCGACACGCCGCGTCTCGCGCTGTTCGACACGCGGGGCCGAGAGTACGAAGTGTTCTTCGGGCCGGGTCACACGACGACGCGGGAAGAACTCGACGGCGAGATCGCGCGTCTCGCGCGGGGCGAAGGAGCGCAGATTCGCACGCAATCGTTGCTCCGGTCGTTCGAGCGCGACGAATCGTCGACCATCGTCGAGTATGCGGATTTGAGCGCGGGTTCGCGACGCAAAGTCCGTGCACGCAACGTATTTTTTGCGCAGGGAGCGACGGCGCGTTTCGATCGCGCCTTTGCCGACGAGCGTTGGCAAGACGGGTTGATGACGACGCTGCAATATCGGGTCTATCTCGACCGGCCGGCGATCCCGATCGCCTATCAAACGTTGGAGCTCCATTACTATCTTGCGCGCGATGGCCGACAGATCGTAGCCTGGATGTTTCCAAAGCGCGACCACCTGGCGATTGGCCTCGGGCTCGTCGGCAAACTTGATGGGAATCGGCTGCGCGAGGAACTCGACGCGTTCACCGAACGAACCGGCGCGCGGCTCTATCCTGGGGCGAACGTCATCCGCGTCAAAGAAGAAGGGCACCTTCTCTACGGCGGGTGGCCGCGCGCGCACTACGCCGACGGCAGCGCCATGCTCGGGGGAACGGCCGCGGGGCTCGTCGACGCAACCAATGGCGAAGGGATCTTCGAGGCTGCGATTAGCGGGCGGTTTGCCGCGCGAGCGGTGAGCGAAAATCGCAACGCCCCGCAGCGCGCAGCTCATGAATACGCAAGCGCATTACGCGCGCGCCTTCAACGGCGTCTCGAGCATCGCGTGCGTCTGATGCGATTTCTCGAAGCACGTCCTTTGCGCTACGGCGTGCTGTTCGATCAGCTTGCGAGAAGTCCGCGTTTCGCCGATGCACTGCAACGAGAAGAC
>JASHZC010000210.1 GCA_030042755.1 Vulcanimicrobiota bacterium
CCTTCACGCACGAACGCGACGCGAGTTCCATCCGGCGAAACTTGCGGGGCCGATCCATCGCCGAGCTTCGTGCGCGCGCCCGTCGCGACGTCGGCGGACCACACTTCCACGTGCGGTTGTTGCGTGGACAGGCTAGGATTCTGCGTGCTCCCGTACGCGTAGACGAGTCGCGACCCATCGTTCGTCAGTTGTACCCACGAGAGGTCTTGCCCATCGTCGGCCCGCATCGCGACCACTTCTCTGGGTTCGTACTGCGGCGCGCGCGCGACCCAAAGACTACGGATACCGCGCAGGTTGATTCCATACGCGATGGCCTTTCCGTCGCCGCTCTTCACAAGCGTCATCGGAAACGGATACGACAGGACTTGCGCCATCGAAAAGCGTGGAGCAGCCGCAGGTGAGCTCAGCGTCAAGGTGATAAAGGTCGCAAGAAAACACGCAACCGCGGCTGCCGAAAGGCGCAGGCATTTTGTCATCATCGTAATACGTTTGTCATACGATGCAGCGATTCATTGCGGAAACGACACTCGAAGACGAGTTGCGCGCGCTTACGGCCGGCTACCAAGGAAAGGCATCCCTTTATGCGGTCGACCTGCACAGCAAACAGTCGGTCGAACTCGATGCCGATGCGCCCGTCCCAACCGCGTCAACGATCAAATTAGCGGTACTGTTCGAAGCCCTAAAGCAGATTCAAGAAGGCCGCGTGCGTTTCGAAGACGCGCTCACGCTGACGCCCGACAACCAAGTCGAAGGATCGGGCGTGCTGCTCTTTTTCGACACGCCGCTGACGCTTACGCTCAAAGATGCGCTGACCATGATGACGGTCGTGAGCGACAACAGCGCCACGAATCTGGCAATCGATGTCCTCGGTCTCGAAAACATCAACAACCGCCTGCGCTCGATGGGCCTCTCCGACACCTGGCTCTACAAGAAAGTCTTCATGCCGCCCGTGCCGCCCGTGCCCGACGATCAACCGAAATTCGGCTTGGGAAAGACGACGGCGCGTCAGATGGGCGAATTGATGCTGCGCTTCGCGACGTGCAACTTGAACGCGCCGGATGCACCGGCCGAACCGTCACAGGCCGACCGCGCGCTCTGCGACGCAGCGATCGCAATGCTCAAGGGACAGTCCGAACGCGCATCGATCCCGCGATATCTCGATGGCATCACGGTCGCAAACAAAACCGGTGCGATCGATGCTTCGCGCAATGACGTCGGCATCGTGTATGCGAACAACGGCCCGATCGTCATTTCAGCCTATACGTATGAGAACGTCGACCATAGCTGGACGGTCGATAACGCGGGGCAAGTCTTGATCGCGAAATTGTCCAAAGCCATCGTCGACCGTTGGAGTTAAGACCATGCTGCGCAAGATAACGGCCGCATTCGTGCTCGCCGCGGTGCTGTGTGCGTGCTCGAAAGTGAACGCGCCCAGCGCCGGCGGCCGCAATCCGTGGACGATTCCAGGCGTGCTGCGCATCGGCAGCCCCGAGGAACCCGACAGCTTGAACCTCATGTTCGGGCACACGCTTGCGACGGCCGAGATCGACTGTTTGCTCTTCTCGTTCATCTTGCGCACCGATGCGGACGGCAACATGTTTCCGGATCTTGCGACGGAAGTACCGACGGTGCAAAACGGCGGGATCAGCCGCGACGGCAAAACGATCGTCGTTCACTTGCGCCACGGCGTGAAGTGGTCCGACGGCGTGCCGCTGACCTCGGCCGACTGGATGTTCACGTATCACGCGGTGCGCAATCCAGCCAATAATACCAAGACAGATTATGGGTGGGACACGATTGCTTCGGCCAATGCGCCGGATCCGTACACGATCGTGATTCATCTCAAGCGTCCAACCGTCGAAGCCCTCGAAATTCTCACGATGGGAGGCGCCGCCTACCCGCCCCTGCCGGCACACGTGCTCGCCCAACTTCCCGACATCAATCGCGCGCCTTTCAACCAAATGCCGGTCTCGAGCGGTCCGTTCGTTTTGCAGCGATGGGATCATGGAGACTCCCTCACCTTCGCCGCGAATCCGCTCTATTTCCGTGGGAAGCCCGGGCTCAATCAGATCGTGTGGAAGATCATCCCCGACCCGAACACAATGATCGATCAACTTCGCACGCACGAGATCGATCTTTATCCCGACGTCAGCGAAAACGTGATCGATCAACTTTCGTCGATCTCAGGGATTCGCGTCACACATAGGCTCGTCGCATGGTGGCAGCACCTTGCCATGAACATGAGCAAACCGCAGCTCTCCGACGTGCGCGTACGGACCGCTATCGCGGAAGGCGTCGACTGGAAGCGCATCCTTGACACGGTTTACAAGGATCACGGACAGCTCGCGGTTTCCGACATCTTCCCACTGTCGTGGGGGGCGCCGACACTTCCGCCATATCGGTACGATCCGGCTGACGCGCGCCGTTTGCTGGCGCAAGCCGGATGGCGAATGGGCAGCGACGGAGTGCTTCACAAAGGGCCGCTCGTCATGCACCTCACCGTGTCGTCGGCAGTCAGCGAACAAACCGACGCACAATCGGAGCTATTGATACAATCGATGCTGAAGCCGCTCGGCATCGACATCGAAATTCACAACTATCCGCCGAACCTGCTCTTCGCGCAAGACGGCCCGATCTATTCGGGAAAGTACGAACTGGAATGGTCGCAGTCGATCAACGGGTCCGACCCGGACGACACCGGCTCTTGGAACTCTGGCGAAATTCCGCCGAACGGAGCCAACACGTCGTGGCTGCGCGATCCGGTCGTAGACCAGACGACTACCGCCGCCGCAAGCACGTTCGACGAGAGCGTTCGCAAAGCGTTGATGCAGAAAGAATGGACGCGCATCCGCGAGCTGAATCCGGCGATCGTTCCTTTTTGGCACGAGAGTTATTCGGCCTATAACAGCGATCTGAAGAACTACAAACCCTCGGCATTCATCGCCGACGAATGGAACGCATGGCAATGGCAGATCTAGCGGAAAATCGAATCGAAACGTACCCTCACTGGCCGCTGAATCTGTGGACGCCGGACGTACCGGGGAAGATCGACCACATCTACACGCATTGGTCCGCGCACGATTACGAGTCGGTCTATCCGGCGTATCACTTCTGCATTGCGTTGCGCCGCAGCGGTGAGATCCTCGTCGTGAACACCCACGACGTGCGCGTAAACATGCGCGACGTGTACGACGGTACCGAAACACCGTACGCGCAGCATACGCGCAAACGCAATTCTTACGCGCTCGGCATCTCGATCATGGGCATGGAGGGCGCAACGCCATCGGACTTTGGCAAGTATCCGTTGACGCCGGAGCTCGTCGAGGCGTTATGTCTGGTCGGCGGAAAGCTCGCCGCGTTTTATAACGTGCCGATCGATGCGGATCACGTCATGTCGCACGCGGAGGCCGGCGTACGCGAAGGCTATTTCGGCACCGAGCCCGAGCAACGTTGGGACATCGCGCGGCTCGTTCCGAGCGATGCGCCCCTCGTCGAGCGAGAGGCGATCGACGTCGGTAACGAGCTGCGCGAACGGATGCGACGGTATCGTTAGCTGCCGTAAACGGCTGCAAAGATGAAATTCTGCGGCGTCGTGCTGCAGAGCGGAGGCCGGTAGAGATTCAGGATCGACGATTGACCGGACGGTAGGATAACGCCGCGGTTTCGATCCGCACGGCCGCTTGCGATCGACCGATCGAGAACATCTATATCCGTGTCGACGTCCCATGCCGATATGCGAATGTCCCGGCGGACCGTGCTGGTGTTTCGCGCATTGATGACGACGGCGCCCTTCGAGCACTTGAACTCTACGCTCACGGGCCATGGGGCGACCGAATATGGCGTGGTCCAGGTATCCTGCGTCACGTTCGAGACATGGTAAACCGTCCATCTGCCAAGCGGGAACCGAGATGCCGCCGACGCCGCCGCAATGACCGCGACGCAGAGCACCGGCACGAGCACCGACAGAGCAACTCTCGATCGTTTCATGTGCGTTTCATCCCTTCAGTAAGCTTAAAGAGAAATCGCCGCTCGGGGCGCCGCTACCCTGCAAGAGACTGCAGCGATAGCGGGCCCGGGCGGCGATTGGTTACGAGATGAGGGTTTTGCTACGGAGCGAAGCGCGCCGTCGCAAAGACCTCGATCGTTCTTGGTGCGCCATTAGTGAAGTTCTGGTAATCCCAACCATTGACTTTACCGATGGTTCCGGATTGCGAACCATACGGCCAGCACGTTCCAGGAGCGTAGTTGAAGTTGCCGTTTCCTGGCGTGCTTCCCGGGGTGTATGCCGCGTAACACGAGGGCGTCGTTCCGTGCTGCTGGTTCGTGAGATTCGAGGCCCACAGCCCAACTCGCCACGTCTTGTTGATGTCCTTGAACAACGACGCGTTCATGTAGATGTAGCCCATGCCGATACCTTCGGGAGCCAACTGCGGATTGACGATCGTACCGTTCGCGAGCGTCTGCTGCCCGCAGTAGACCGGCACCGTGTTCTGCCCCGGCGTTTGGAAGCCGGTTCCCGCCGAGTTCAACGGCATACATCCGCCGGTATTATAGAAGTTGTCGAACGTCCAGTAGAAGTACGGTTCCAGGTGCCATCCGTGCGTGTGCAGATCGGCGGTCAGCGTCGTTGCAAAGAGCGGCGTCGACTGGTTACGCAGATAGATGCCCTGGTTGGTGAAATACGACTGGAGGGGTTCGTTGAAATACGAGCCGTGGCCACCGTTGAAGGCCGATACCTGCGTCCAGCAGTTGCAGTACGAGGCAGCGAGCCACCATCCGGCGCCGGTCGGACGAGGATCGTTGTGATTGATACCGAGCTCCGCGCCGAACTGGCGAATGTGCAGGTTATCAACCAGATACGTCGGCGCCGGGAGCCATTCGAGCGTCCCCGGCTTGTACCCGAGGAACGGCGTGTAGAACGACGGATAGTTGTTCGTTCCACGCTGGTACGCCGTGAATCGCAAGCTGGTCAGCGCGTTGAATTGATGCTCGTAACCGAGATCTAACATGCGGTTGATGGCAGGCTCGATCGCGGATGCACCATTGATCCCGGGATCAAACGTCGGGTTATTCAACTCGTAGACATACACCGACCCCGGGAAGCTCCCCGATTCCGCAAATGAGTAGCGGATAACGTTGGCGTTATTGATCCGATACGTTCCGGCTAGCGACGGAGCGATGAAGCCCGAGTTCTGGCCACCGCCGACGTACTCCGGGAATCCGTAGTATTCGCGCGTGTAGTTGAGTCCGGGTTGAAGCGTAAACTTCCCGATGTTCCACGACAGCTGGCCCCAAACGCTGGGTGCATGTTGCGGATCGTCGCTCAGCTGATTGATACACGGATAGGTTCCGGGTGCACCGCGGCATCCGATGTAGTAGGCCGTGTACGTTTGATCCTGAATGGCGCTCGTCGCGTTGAAGAAGTTGAGGAAGTCGGTGTACTGGATTTGATCGTCGTATTCGTAGTTCGCACCGAGCTTCAGCGTCAGGTTCTCGTTTGGCGACCACGTGTAGTCGCCGTTCGCGGTGTAGTCGTGGCTTGAACGTTCTTCGTACGAGTCCGACAAATTGAACAGACACATGTCGAACATATTCGACCCGAAGTTACCGACGGGGGTTCCGTTCGCAATCGGATAGGTCGGACAGCCCGTGCCGGTCCACTCCGAATTGTACAGCGGCTGGTTCAGGTCGGAAAAGGGCTGATCGAAGACGTACTTGTTGTAGAATTCCGCGACGTGGAATTGGAAGCTCGACGTCGCGTTGATCGTGTGGTTCCACTGCAGCTTGAAGACATTGCTATTGTGGCCGGCAAAATTGCCCGCGCCGCTCGCGAGATCGTAGCTGTAGAGGCCGATCGGACACGGCTGGCCGTCCGGAGCGATGCCGCCGGCACCGTTCGAAGCCGTAACGTGGTTGCCCGTCGCGCCCGGGCACTCGGCTACGCCGATTGCCGGATCGCTGGCCGGCGTCGTTATTCCCCACGTACCTTGATCGTTGAAGTACGTGTTCAATTCGAGCAATTGGAAGTCGTCGCGCGGGTCGGGACGGAAGTGGAAGTTCCCCATGACGTCGCGCGTGTAAATCCAGCCGGCGTTCGCGAAGGAAATGCCGCCCGGATAACAGTTCACCTGACAAGACGGGTACGTCGGTTGTCCTTGGAGCGTATACTGCGAGCCGAGCATCTGATTGCCGACCCAGTAGTAGTTCTGTGAATTCGCAGCGTCGTTGCTGACGAACCAGCTCCAGCGACCGTTCGGGGTCGCACCGCTAAGTTCGGCGCGCTCGTAGTGATTGAATTGCGCATCCGTGATGCCGCTCGAAATTTGGAAGTATCCCGGATACGTTCCGACCTTGGAGACCTGGTTGATGATACCGGTGCCGTTAGCAGCGTCTGCAGGCGTCAGACCGCCGGTAACGACCTCGACGTTACCGACACCGATGTCGGTGAGATTCGTGCCGAAAAAGCCGACTTCATGATCGCTGATCGGGACGCCGTCGAGTTCGAATCCCGTGTCGACGTCGGAGAAGCCGCCGCGAATCGACGGTTGGCCGACGCCGTAACCGCCGTTTCCAACGACGCCCGGAACCGTATCGATGTATTGATACTCGGTTTCGTGCGTATCGGTTCCGCCCGTCGCGGCTTCGAGCTGTTGACCAGAGACGTTGTACACGTCGGAGCCGTTATATGGTTGAACGAGATCGCTTCGCGAACGTGCCGAGACGTTCGCAATCGTTTTCAAATTCTCGCTTTGTAGTTTTTGGTCGAAACGGACGATGTCGTCCTGTTGGACGAACACGCCCGCGACCGCGAGATCGGAATAACCCTTGGCGGAAACCCGAACCGTATACGTGTCGGGCAACACCGCCATGATTGCGAAAAATCCGTGGGCGTCGGTGGTACCACTGAAGGTTCCGCCACCAGATACGGCCACGACTTTTGCACCGGCGATAGGCTTACCCGAAGCGCTGTCGGTGATGGTTCCCTCGAGAACGCCGGTCGTGCCGGCGCGAGCCACGAGCGGATTGCCCGCCATGGCCAGAAGCATGCTAAACAGTACCGCAAGGGTACATAGCCTGCCCCATAACGAACGCTTGCCTTGCATCAGCTTACCTCTAAACACAAAAAAATAGCCAAACGGGAAAAAGAAAAGTGAACCGGCGCAGAACGCGCTCGTCCACTTTAAGGCGGGTTAATGCGACGGAAGTCGCGCCACTCCTTTGCCGGACAAGAAGATATTTTGCCCGAGGCGCTGCTATATTGGCAGCGCCCCAGGCTCGTGGCTAGACGACGACGCTAGTGCTGATTGCTGTTTAACCGAATCGTTGCAAAGACTTCGTAGGTTCTCGGTTCCTGCGTGAGGGTCTGATACGTGTACTGGTTGAGCGGCGGTTGCGACCCGGAGTAGACACCGTAGGGGTAACACCCGCTGCCTGCGGCATTGAAGCACGGCGTCGTTCCATGCTGCATGTTGAAGAGATTCTGCACCGAAATGCCGACGCGCCAGCGGTTGTCGATATCTTTGAAGAGCGACGCGTTGACCCACCAGTAACCCATGCCGATCCCTTCCGGGGCCATGACCGGCTCTACGTACGTTCCATCGGCCAGCCGCTGATTGGTGCAGTACACCGGTTGAATGTTCTGACCGGGCTTCACGAACCCGGTACCTGCCGCGTTGAGCGGCAAACATCCGCCGGTATTGTAGAAGCTGTCGTACGACCAGTAGATGTACGGTTGGAAGTGCCATCCGTACGAGTGCAGATCGGCTACTAAACTGGCCGAGAAGAGCGGGCTATAGGTACCACGCACGAAGATCCCCTGATCGAGGAAGTACTGCGCGAGCGGGAAGTTGATGAACGCAACGTGATTGCCCGCAAATTGCGAAAGTTGCGTCCAGTAGTTATTGTAGGTAGCCGACAGGTACCACCCGACGCCGACTGGAGCGGGGGCGTTGTGATTGACGCCAAGCTCCGCGCCAAAGTCGCGGATACGCATATTGTCCGCGATGATCGATGGCCCGACGATCCATTCGTTCGTTCCGGGTTTGAGTCCGAGGAACGGTTGGTACGCTGCCGGATAGTTGTTGGTTACGCGATAGTACGGCCCGAACCGCAATGACGTTTGCGGATCGAATGCGTGCTCCAACTGGATGTCCATGATGTGATTGACCGACGGCTGATACGCCTGTGCACCGTTCACGGCCGGGTCGTACGTCAAGTTATTCAGTTGATAGACGAACGTCGATCCGATAAACTGTCCCGACGTGGACCAGGAGTAGCGCACGACGTTCTTTGGGTTGAAGCGGTACGTGCCGACGAACGACGGCGCAAAGAACCCGGCGGACACCGGGCCGCCCGCGGCTGCGGGAATTCCGTAGAAGATGCGCGACCACCGCAAGCCCGGCTGCACCGTAAATTTTCCGATATTGAACGACGCCTGACCGTACACGTACGGCACGTGACTAGGATTGTCGCTCAATTGATTGAGGCACGGCCACGTAACGCTGTTGCCGAAACAGTCACCGTTGGCTTGGAGCGTCGTGAGCGGCGCGATGTAGTTGAATTTGTTGAGATAGAACACGGTCATCGACTGCTGATCGTATTCCTGACCCGCGCCGGCTTTCACCGTCGTGTTCTCGTTTGGAGTATAGATGTAGTCGCCCTGAAGAAAATAATCGTATTCGGTCCGGTTTTGGTAATAGTCGCCGAGGTCGAACGTGCACTGATAACCGATACCGAATCCTAGCCCCTGTTCCGGCGATCCATTTGCGTACGGATAGTCCGGACAACCCGTGAGAATACCGTTGTTCGCGGGCTGGTTCGGATCGCTGTAGGGCTGGTCGAAGATGTACTTGTTGTACATCTGAGAAACGCGCAGATCGAAGCTCGACTTCGCGTTGATCGTGTGATTCCACTGAACCTTCGCGAGTTGGCTATAGTGGCCGAGGTAATTCCCGGCACCACTGGGCAGCCAATTGTAATACAGTCCCGTCGGGCAAGGTTCACCGTTGGGTGCCGTGCCGCCGGAGCCGTGCGACCACGTCGTCGGGTTGTTTCCCGAAGAACCTGCACAAGGCAGCAGACCGAACGCTGACATACCCGGTTCGCTGAGCAGATTGAAGTTTGCCTGATCGCTGAAAAGCGAGTTCAGGTACAGCACCTGTACGTCATCGCGCGGATCCGGCCGGTAATGGAAATTCCCGAGGACGTCGCGCGTGTAAATGGCGCCGGGATTGCCGGAGCTGATTCCGGTGTCGAGCACGTTGAACCACGGCGTCGTGCTCCCGACCCAATAGTAATTCTGCGAATTCACGCCGTCGAACGCCATGTACCAGCTGTATTTTCCGTCCTTCGTTGCGCCGGCGAGCTCCATCCGCAAGTAGTGATTGAATTCGGTGCTCGTCATCCCGGCCGAGACGGTGAAGTATCCGGGATACGTGCCGACTTTCGACACGGTGTTGATGACGCCGGTGCCGTTGCCGGCGTTTGCCGCGTCGAGGCCGCCGGTGATGACTTCGACGTTCGAAATTCCGATGTTCGTCAAATTCGTGCTAAACAAACCGGTCTGCCGTTCGGTAATCGGAACGCCGTCGAGTTCGTATCCGTCGTCGACGTCATAACCGCCGCGGATCGAAGGTTGAGCGTCGAAGCCTCCACCAATCGGAGAAACGCCGGGAACGGTATCGAGATATTGATAGACCGTTTCGTGCGTATTTGTTCCGCCCATCGCCGCGTCGAGTTGTTCCCCCGAAACGTTGTAGACGTCGGAACCTTGGTACGGCTGCACGAGATCGTTGCGCGCGGTCGTCTGAACCTGCGCGATCGTCTTCAATGCCGTCGTGAGCCTCTGATCGAGTTTTGCAACTTGGTCCTGCTGAACGTTGATCCCGGGAATGTTGACGTCGCTGAATCCCTGCGCCGAAATCGAGACGGTGTAGGTGTCGGGAATCATCGCCTGGAGCGAATAAAACCCGTGCGCGTCGGTCGTGCCCTTATAGGATCCGCTGCCGGAAGCTGCGGTAATACTTGCGCCGGCAATGGGTTTGCCGGTAGCGCTGTCGGTGATCGTACCTTCGAGGACACCGGTCGTGCCGGCACGCGCCGCGAGCGGACTTAACGCGAGCGCAGCCAGCAGGCTGGCTAATAGTCCGAGGGCCGACAGCGCACTCCGCAACGAATGCTTGTCATGCATCTCCCTCACCCCGAAAACCGAGAAGATAAAAGAAAAGCGAACCGGCGCGGGGCGCGCTCGTTCACCTTAGAATTTCATGTGCGACATAAGTCGACGGCCTCCTCTGCAGCAAGCGAGGATAGAAGAATATCGAGCAGAATGCGGGGCGCATGACACTCTCGCTAACAACGTCGACGCTAAATCTGCCCCTCAAGCATCCGTTTAAAATTTCCCGTGGCGTAGAAACCGTTACCAGCTCGGTGCTCTTTCGCTTGCGCGACGGCGGGCTGGAAGGGCTCGGCGAGGCAACGCCGATTCCGCGCTACCACGAATCGAGCGAGAGCGTCCAAGAATTCTTCGCCACGTATCGGCTGCGGTCGGACGATCCATTCCAGCTCGAAACACTCATCGATCCGGAGATCCCCCCGGCCGCGCGAGCCGGGCTGGATATCGCGCTGCACGACTTGGTCGGAAAACGGCTCGGCGTTCCGCTCTACGAGCTCTTCGGCCTCGATCCCAAACGCACGCCGTACACGTCGTTCACGATCGGCATCTCGGATCCGCAGGTAACGTTACAGAAACTCGCCGAGATCGGCGACCATCCGGTGCTGAAAGTCAAATTGGGTCTGGGAAGCGCAAAGGAACAGATCGAGACGATCGAGGCAATTCGCTCGCGCTATACCGGTACCATCCGCATTGACGCCAACGAGGGATGGACGGTCGATGAGTCGATTGCGATTCTCCGCGAAATGGCTCGCTTCGAGATCGAATTTTGCGAACAGCCGATTCCCGCGGGTTCGCCGCAAGGTTTGCGCGCGATTCGCGAGAGTACGAAGATACCAATCGTCACCGACGAGGATTCGCTCACTGCGAAGTCGTTACCGGCGCTCTACGGTTGCGTCGACGGCATCAACGTGAAGCTCGCAAAGACCGGCGGCATCCGCGGCGCGATCGAAATGATTCACACCGCGCGGGCTCTCGGGTTGAAGATCATGCTCGGGTGCATGGTCGAAAGCAGAGTGGCTGCAACAGCCGCGGCGCAGATCTCGCCGCTGGTCGATTGGGCCGACATCGACGGTCCATTTCTCACGGCGGAAGAT
>JASHZC010000211.1 GCA_030042755.1 Vulcanimicrobiota bacterium
CAAACCCGCGTATCGGATACGGACGGCTGGGAGGGCAATATGGTGCCGTGTACGCCGGCAATTTCCGCAGTATCGGCGGCTACGGATTTTATTCGATCGAGGCTGCCGTGCGTGCGTATTTCGGGTATCCCGCGCCGCAGTTGCGCACGTTCGGAACGATCGGTGAGGACATCAGCCCGGCCGTTCAACTGATCGGGGAAGTCGAATGGAATCAGGCGCTCGGAGCGGGGCAGACGCTGGTGAACGAAGGGCTCAATCCTTTAGTCTTTCCGAGATTCAATGACGGACAGGCGTTCGGAACCGTGCGGATTCGCTTGACGCCGCACCTCTCGCTTGTCGGCAGCACGTCGTACGTTTTCTATGGACGCGATTACGGTCTAGGTTCGACAAATGCAATCGGTCTTTGGGGCGACTTCTGACCTCGTCGTCGAGCATCTGCTCGCAAATGGCAAGGTAAAGGCGGACGATGTCGCGCGCGCTCGCGAGTTGCAGGCGATGGATGGCGGCGATCCCGCGTGGATCCTTGGTTCGCTCGGTGCCGTAACACGCGACGACTTGTTCGAGGCGATGTCGCAGGTGTACGGTGTGCCGCTCGTGCACGAGGTCGAGCGATTGCGTACGACCGCCGACGTCATGCTCGTCGCCAAGATGACCTACGAAGAGGTCGTGACGCTTCAATTCATGCCGTTTAGGCGCGATGGCGACGTCCTGATTGTGATGACCTCGAGCCCAGGTCGTGCCGAGGTTCGTGAGTATTGCGCGAGGATGTTCGGTACGAGCGCCGTCGCAGAACTCTTGATCACCGATTACGACCTCTCGCTCGTTGCGGCGCGTACCTATCGCGACGATCTGATCTCCGATTCGACCGTGAAGCTCTTTCATCGCGATCCCGAACACAGCGCGCGGCGCGTCTTTACACCCCTGCAGGTCTACATTTTTACGGCAATTACTCTGCTGTGGATCCTCTGGTTTGCGTTTCAGCCGATTCCCGCGTTGATCGCGGTGATCGCGATCATGCAGGTCTTTTATCTCTCGGCCGTGCTCTTCAAGTTCTTGCTCAGTTTTGCGGGCGCGCAGATCGAGCGCTTCAAACCGATTACTCAAGACGAAATCGACGCGCTCGACGACCGCGCTCTCCCCGTCTACACGGTTTTAGTGCCGGTGTATAAGGAGCCCGAAGTCGTCGGTAAATTGATTGGGTCGCTAAAAAAAGTCGATTATCCGCAGCACAAACTCGACGTCATCGTCCTGCTTGAAGAGGACGATCCGATAACGCTCGACGCCGCGCGAGCCGCCAATCCGACGATCACCTGGCGATTCATGGTCGTGCCGAGTTCGCTGCCGCGAACCAAACCGAAGGCGTGCAATTACGGTCTGGTCTTCGCGCGTGGCGAGTACCTCGTGATCTACGATGCGGAAGACATCCCCGCATCGGATCAGCTGAAGATGGCAGCCGTTGCGTTCAGGAAATCCGGTCCGGAATACATGTGCTTCCAGGCAGCACTTAATTATTTCAACATCGAAGAAAACGTGCTCACTCGGATGTTCACGCTGGAATACTCGTATTGGTTTGACTACCTCGTGCCGGGACTGGATCGTCTCCATCTGCCGATTCCGCTTGGCGGGACGAGCAATCATTTCCGAACCGAGACACTGCGCGGGCTCAGCGGATGGGATCCGTTCAATACGACCGAGGATGCCGACCTTGGCATACGCGCAAGCGCCGCGGAGCTGCACGTCGGATTTATCAATTCGACCACGTACGAAGAGGCAAATGCCCGCTTTGGCAATTGGATTCGCCAACGCTCGCGCTGGGTTAAGGGCTACATGCAGACGTTCTTGGTCTATTGCCGCCACCCGATTGCGCTGATTCGCAGAATAGGCGTGCGAAACTTTTTGAGTTTTGCTCTCTTCGTCGGCGGAACTCCGGTGACGTTTCTCGCGACGCCGATTTTCTATCTCCTGTTCGTGCTCGGGATGATCGGATTGCTGATGGGGAATCAGCTCGTTGCAGTGCTCTTCCCGAAATGGGTCTTGTACATTGCGCTGTTCAATCTCGTGATCGGAAATTTCCTCGGCGTCTATCTCAACATGATCGCCGTCTTCTTGCGAAAGAATTACGCGCTCATGCCCTTTGCGCTGCTCAATCCAGTCTATTGGTTAATGCATTCGATCGCTGCGTACAAGGCACTTTGGCAACTTTTTACCCGGCCGTTCTATTGGGAGAAAACACAGCACGGCATCACGCACGTAAAGGCGTAGGGAGGACGACATGAGCGAGAGCAATCGCTACGAGCTCGCACGGCGTCTGGCTAACAATCTTGAGATTGAGGACGGCATCACGGATGCGCGGGTCTGGTTGCGCGACGGTGACAGCGCGGTATACTGGCCGGTGATATCGCCGAGCGTCACGCGAGCCGAGCAAATCACCGAAAGCACGGCGGAGGAACTGCAGGCTCGTGGGGCGCTAGGTCTCGGCCCGGATTTGCAGCCGACACTGGGATACGTCGAAATACCCGAGTGGAAAACGATGCATTCGGAACGGCAAAAGACGATCGCCGACCGAATCGAACGTACGGCGCAGGCGATCGCCGGTGCGGACGCGATTGCGGGCGCGACGAGTGCATTGCCGCAAAGGATCATCATCGCTGACGAAGACGCTGCGTTACGCAAAGCGCTTCGAGCGGTGCTCCGCAATTCCGGCTACCAGGTGATCGAGGCCGTCAACGGTCGCGAAGCAATCGAAAAGACGCGTGACGAGGTGCCCGACTTACTTCTGCTGGCATGGCTGTTACCAGAGGTCAACGGAAAAGATGCCGCCGCGGAGCTCAAGACCGACGTGAGAACGCGTCACATCCCGATCGTCATGCTGACGAAGGTTACGGCCATGGAAGACAAAATTGCGGCGCTCGACGCCGGCGTTCAGGACTTCATCACAAAGCCATTCGATTTTCGCGAATTACTTGCCCGGATCGAACAACAGGTACGTTGGCGAAAACTTCTCGATCGAGACGGCGAACCGAGTGCGTCGGTCGCCGTAGAGCCAAAGGTAGAAGAAGAACCGGTCGTGCCTCAGCTCGAGTCGTGGAAGGGCCTGCTGGAGCGCAAGGATTACCAAGGCGTGCTTACCGGCGCGATGCAAGTTGCGGAACAAAGCGAACGAGCCGGAGACTACGAAACGGCGGCGCAAGCGTACGTTCTCGCGAGTAAAGGAGCGGAGGGCACGAGACGGCCGGACGTCGCGAACCAGCTGCAGCGGCTTGCAGGGACGATGTATCTTCGACTTGCCGAAAATTCGACCGACACCGCGAAGATCCAACTGGGCTACACGATGTCGGCCAAGATGTTTCTTACCGCGGGGAATCTCCAACTCGCGCAGCAAGCGACGGAGAAGCTCGAGACCTAGAGGACGAGCGCGCCTACTCCATCATCATGCGACGGAAGTACCGGCGCTGAATTTCTTCTTCGGCCTTGGCCAGCCGCTCGCGCATCTCTCTTGTAGGCACGCGGACGCGATCGACCAGTTTGAGCGCGGCCATGAGCTTGATCGTCCACCAGGTACAATCGATCTCAAACCATTTGAGCCCGTGGCGCGCCGAGAAGGGGAACGCATGGTGATTGTTGTGCCAGCCTTCACCCCACGAGATCAGCGCAACCCACCATGAATTCACCGAACGATCCGCCGTGCGATACGTGCGATACCCGGCGAAATGGGCGGCGCTGTTGACCAGCCAGGTCGCATGGTATGTGAAGACCAGGCGGACGAAGATCGCCCAGACGACCCACGACCAGCCGCCGAGAAGCAACAGTAATCCGGCTAGGGCGAACTGCAGCGGAACGTGCAGATAACGCAGCGCCTGGTAAAAGGGCTCGTTCCACAGATCTGGCGTCACGCGCTTTTGCTGCGCAATGTCGGGGATGTTTCCATTCGCGCGGAACAGCCAGGTCAGGTGCGCCCAGCTGAGGCCCCGGCGTATGCTGTGCGGATCACCCGGGCGGTCCGAGTGCGCGTGGTGAACCCGGTGCGTCGCAACCCATTCAATAGGGCTGCCCTGGAAAGCAAGCGTTCCGAGGATGGCCGTGGCATACTCGAGCGGCTTCACCATCCGGAGCGCGCGATGTGTAAGGGCCCGGTGGTAGCAAAGCGTTATGCCGAACCCTCCGGTGAGATAGGCCACGACAAATGCGGCAAGGAGCGCGGACCAAGAGAAAAATGCGGGGAACAGGGCGAGGAGCGCACCGAGATGGACGATCAATAAGCCAATCCCGGTGGGCCAGTTGGGGCGAGGCTGCATGGCGCCGAGAGTTCGCGATGGGTCCGGGCGACTCCGTTGATTGATTAAGGAGCGGCTGCCTCGGTGAACGCGCACAACAGATTGACCAGCGCCATTTGTTCCGGCGTCGAGCACCGCACGCGCAAGAGGTCGGGGGAGCAGACAAGGATACTCATGCACTGGGCACGAGAAATCGCGACGTTCAGCCGGTTGCGCTCGAAGAGGAATTCGAGATCGCGCGGGAGCGTCGCCGCGTTCGACGTGGCCATTGAATAGAATACGACTGCCGCTTCCTGTCCCTGGAACTTGTCGACGGTGCCGACCCTAATTTCGCCCAAGCCGGCCTCCTCGAGGCGTTTGCGAATGCGCTTGCGCTGCGCGTTATAAGGAGAGACGACGATGATGTCGCCGGTTTCGAAGGGCCGAGCCGGGTCCGCGCCAATCGCGACGCGACCTTTCAACAGTGCGAGCGACGCCTCGACGATGGCGCGCGCTTCCTCGTCGGAGAATCGCGTGTTTCCATCGTGACGGACCGCTAGATAACGCAACCCGTTTCCTTGCCACGCCGGCGCATCGATCGTATTGAGCGCGCACTTCGGATCCGAGTGAAGTCGATCTTCGTACACGGCGTGCGAGATGAAGTCGCAAATCGCAGGCGCCATGCGGTACGAAACTTCGAGAAATATGCCCTCGCCGGGATCGACTGTTTCGCTCGGACCGAGAATGTGCTGCAAGATCGATAGATCGGTTCCGGGCGGGTGCGCGCCTTGGGACACGCCCTTGAGCTGCAGCGGATCCCCAAGCAAAACGACGTTGCGTGCGGCGCGCGAGCATGCAAGCGCGTCGGCAAGGCTCATCTGTCCGGCTTCGTCGATAAAGAGGTAGTCGTAGTGGCCGGACATCTCTTCGCGCGTGAAAAGCCACGCCGTACCGGCACCGAGATCGTGATCGTCAGCGAACGCGTCATTGTTCTTGGTCGTCTCGATCCAGCTGTCGTCGCTTTCCGGTACGTATTGCGATCCCTCGGTGTCGGAGTATTTCTGCAACCCGCGAAAGCGTAGGCCGCGATCGCTCGCGTGCGTCTCGATTTTAGCGAGCAGGTTATGAATGGCTTTGTGGCCGCCGGCGACG
>JASHZC010000212.1 GCA_030042755.1 Vulcanimicrobiota bacterium
CGCGTGACGCCGAGCGCGGTGAACTCGCCGGTCAACACCGGTTGCTGCCACGACGTCGGGACGAACGATTGCGCAGCGAGATTGTACACCTCGTCGGGGCGCACGTCGCTTACGATTGACGTAATCGACGTTTGATCGAGTAAATCGCCGGACACGAATTCGATGTCGTCGACGAGGTGGTGAATGCGCTCGTGCACTTCGGTCGACGTGCGCCGCGTCATTCCTACGACCCGGTAGCCCTTTGAGAGCAAAAACTCGGCAAGATACGAACCATCTTGACCGGTGATGCCTGTAATGAGCGCGGTTTTCTTTGACAACGTCTCTCTTCGCTAACAGTTCTGAAAATGAATTTCGTCAGTTGAGGACCTGGATGTTGGTTCCCTGGTCGTCGAAAATAAAGCGCGTTTCGTAGATTTCCGCACCCTCCGGGCTGACGACTTTCGACTGAATCGTGAGTCGATGGACCAGCGTGTTGTTGTGACGCACGACGCCGGAGTAGAAGTACTGCACGAGCGGCGTGACGTTTTCTTGCAGCGGAGCGAGACGCCGACGCTCGACAAGTAGGTTCAGCAACCGTTGTTGCAGCGCAACCGGCAGCAAACGATTAGCGTCATCCGGCGTCATGCGCACGGTGACGAGTTCTTCCTGCGCCTTGTTGACCTCGGAAACCGGTTTGTCGCTCGTGTAGCGAATGATCGCGTCCCAATCGTCGGCGGAGATACCGGTGAAGCGCATACCGTAACGCCAGACGGACTTGCCTTGGTGCGAGACCGTGTCTTGCCAAACGGCTTTGGCGCGTATCCGAATCACGCGCGTCTCAATCGTTGCGCGGATTTCGAACTCATCCTTACCGACGGGTTCTTGCGTCAACACGCACAAACCGCCACCGCTGATGTCCAAGCCGATCGCGGGCTTCTGCGTCAATCCCGCGTCAACGGAAACCGTTGCTCTGTACGGTTTACGTTTCCGAGGATATTTCCGGCGATTCGCGTCCTTGCCGGTGAACCAGCCCAGAAGATCGCTGAACACAACGTCCGTATTGGCTATTTCCCGGCGTGAACCATGCCACCAAGCTTCGTCGCGACGAAGGCCGCAACTTCACTCGGAACGGTTCCGCGACCAAAGCCGGCATCGTAACCCAGCTCGCTCGCGAGTAAATTTGTCACGCGCGGTCCTCCGCAGATCAATACGACGCGATCGCGAAGTCCTTCGGCTTCGAGGAGTTCGACGAGCGCGGTAAAGTTCTTGATGTCGCTTCCCTTTTGCGTGACGACTTGCGAAGCTAAAAGGGCGTCGATCGCGTGCTCCTTGGCAAATCGCACGAAATCGACCACCGACACCTGACTGCCAAGATTGAACGTCTCGAACATGTGATAGCGCTCTAGCCCGTAATCGCCCTTATAACCTTTCATATTGAGGATTGCGTCGATCCCGACGGTGTGCGCATCCGTGCCGATGCAGGCGCCGGCGATTCGTATCTTGCGCCCGAGATGCTCGTGTATGAATGCGTCGATCTCTTCCATCGACATCGCGTGCGTTTTCGCGGACGGCGCCTTGATCGCGTCCGCGTCGACGCTCTGGGGCGTACTCGCGTAGACGACGAAATACGAGAAGCCGCCGGCAATCCGGCGGCCTTCGGCAACTTGGACATCGTCGAAGCCCATCTTGACGACGAGCTGGCGCGCGGCCTCGTCGGCTGCTTCGCTCCACTCCACCGGCAACGTGAACGACAGCTGAACCTTGCCGTCGTTCATCGTGTCTCCGTACGGCTTAACGAGCCTGCTCACCGCAGCACCGCATCGTGGCCTACGCCACCTTCCCGGGCGGGGAGCAGCGCTTCTTCAAACGGATTCCAGTAGTCGTCGGCCCGAGCAAAGACACCGTCGAAGCCACGTCCGCCGTCGGGTGGACGCGAGACGTCGGCAAATGCTGCCGCTTCGATCGCGTGCATCAACCCCATGTCGGCAACGCGTCCGAGCAGCGCTTCGCAGTCGGCCAGCACCGCTTGCGCGCGCCGTTCGACGACGCCGTTGGGTTTGAATGCGATCTCGTCACCAAAATGACGCGCAGTATTCATGATGTAGCGCGCGTTCTCGATCGAAAGAGCGCGGTCGCCCAAGAACGGCGTGTGGATCGCCTCGGTCAACATGCCGCACAGATGAATCGTCTGGTGCGTCATGACGGACGTGAGGTTGAACATCGCGTCGATCAAGTGCCCTTTGAAGATATCGCCGGTCATGTGTTTGGTGGGCGGCATGTATTTGAGCGGCGCGTCGGGGAAAATCTGGCGCGTGAGCTGAGCCTGCGCGACCTGATATAAGAAGCCGTCCTCCAAATCGGGGCTGATCTCATACGCATCGCCCAGACCGATCTGCCGGTCGGGCATGCCCGCGCGTTTCGCAAATTCTTCGTTGATGAATTGCGAGGCGAGCACCGCCGGCGCTTGCTCGACCGCATCGGCCGTTGTGAGGTAGTTGTCCTCGCCGGTGTTGATGACGATCCCGGAGTACGCGTTGAGCATGCGACTGAAGTGCTGATCGACGAAGGTGCGCTTCATATTGATGTCGCGGAAAAGAATGCCGTACATCGAGTCGTTAAGCAGCATGTCGAGGCGCTCGAGCGCGGCCATCGTCGCGATCTCCGGCATGCAGAGTCCGCTCGCGTAGTTGGTGAGCATCACGTAGCGCCCGAGGCGCTCCGAAACGTCATCGAGCGCTTCGCGCATGATGCGAAAGTTCTCTTGCGTTGCATACGTGCCGCCAAAGCCTTCGGTCGTTGGACCGAAGGGCACGAAATCGAGCAGCGACTGACCGGTCGAGCGAATCACGGCGATGATTTGCGCGCCGGCTTCGGCCGCGGCCACGGCCGCGGTGCGATCCTCGTAGATGTTGCCGCTTGCGACAATCACATAGAGCAGCGGCGGCGGGAGCTGCGGTAAACGAGCGAGTCGGTCTTCGCGTTCCGCGCGCCTCGCGCCGACGCGAGCAAGCGCGGCTTGGACGAACGGGCGGACCGCTCCGCGCGCCGCTTCATCGGGCGTTTGAGTGTACTGCGCGAGCGTTAGCCGTCCGGCGGCGAGTTCCGCGCCGAGCGCACCCGGCTCCAGACCCGTCTCCGCCAATGCTTTCCCAAACGCAGCTGCCACGCCGCGCGCGCGATCCTCGAGGGAAAGCGCATCGACAATCACGTTCGGCACTGGAATCTCGTCGGCACCGACGCCATCCACGCCGAGCAGACGCAGAATCGAACGTTCGACCGAAACCGTCGAGTGCGCGCTAATGAAATCGCTCACCGGAGCGACGATGGTTGCCG
>JASHZC010000213.1 GCA_030042755.1 Vulcanimicrobiota bacterium
GACAAGACGATCGTCGATGAAGTCGGCGAACCGCTGATGCATCTCTTGCGCAACAACGTCGATCACGGAATCGAGCCGCCCGACGAACGAGAGAAACTTGGAAAGTCGCGCGTCGGAACGATCGCACTCAACGCCTATCACGAAGGCAACCAAATCATTGTCGAAGTCTCCGACGACGGCGCAGGAATCAATCTCGACAAAGTCCGCGCGCGCGCGCTCAAACAAGGCCTGATTTCGGCCGACGATCGGTTGAGCGATCGCGAAATCGTCGAATTGATCTTTACGCCCGGCTTCTCGACGGCGGACGTCGTTTCGGACGTCAGTGGTCGCGGGGTCGGCATGGACGTGGTGAAACGCAACATCACGCGCCTCAAGGGTGTGTTCGACGTCGACACCATTCCCGGGCAAGGCACGCGCTTTACGATCAAACTTCCGCTTACGCTCGCGATCATTCAAGCGCTTCTCGTGCGCGTCGTCGACGAGCTGTACGCGATTCCGCTCGATTCCGTGATCGAATCGCAGCGCGTCGAGATGACCGACGTTCGCACCGTGCACGGAAACGAAGTGATCACGCTTCGCGGACAGGTCGTCCCGCTCGTCCGCGTCGCGGAATTTTTCGAGTTGGAGGGAGAACGCGATCCCGATAAGGTCATGATCGTCATCGTCGGTTTGCAGGGACGTCAGGTCGGTTTGGTCGTGGACTCGTTCGAGGGCGAACAGGAGATCGTGATCAAACCGCTTTCCGATGTCGTCGGCCGCATCGCCGGCATCTCGGGTGCGACGATCTTGGGCAACGGATCGATCTCGCTGATCATCGACGTCCATTCATTGGTCAGCGAAGCGTACGGCAGCGGAAACGCTGCACGCGCAGAATTTTCGGGGGTTTAGGTAAATAGGTATCATGGCCGAGAGCAGAGACGAAAAGAAGAAGCAGCAGCTTTCAGGGGAGATCATCCAAGTCGTATCGTTTCGCTTGGGGAACGAAGAGTACGGCGTCGACATCGCGCAAGTCCAGGAAATCATCCGCATGGTTGAAATCACGCACGTGCCGCGTGCGCCCAAGTTCATGGAAGGCGTCATCAATTTACGCGGCCAGCTGATCCCGATCATCGACTTGCGCACGCGCTTCGGCATGCCGCGTATCGACGCGACCAAGAATACGCGCATCGTCGTCACGGAAATCGGCAACAAACGCGTCGGCATCGTCGTCGATTCCGTGAGCGAAGTGCTCAACATCCCGATCGAGAACGTGGAAGATGCGCCGGAAATGATCGCCGGCGTCGGCACCGAGTACATTCAAGGGGTAGGCAAGATCAACGAGCGCTTGATCATTATGCTCGATCTGACCATGGTCATCTCCACCGAAGAAAAGCAGGCTCTCGAACAAATCGACCAGCCAGTCGCGACCTAGTCACGGAAGGGCCCTTCTCGCGTTTCTGTCGTAGAATGGTCCCGATGCGTATCGCGCTTTCCGTGGTGCTGTTGTACGCCCTGGCCGCAGGCGCCGCTTCGGCCGCGCCGGACGTCTTGCCGACCGCTTCTCCGACCCCGACACCCGAGCTGCCGGAGATCTATCACACGCTCACGCGCCCACTTTGCAGCACGCTCAAAACCAAGATCCAGCCGGCGCTCGGCATGATGATTCAGAACGACGAAACAATCGCCCAGAGTCCGGCATTGTTCGACCAGTACATCAAGCGTGCTGCGGAGCAAAGCGACGAGGGGCAGAATATCGCGGTGCTGCGCCTCGAAAATCTCGTCTCGCCGCTGGTCAACAATACGTTGGCGATCCAAAAGTTGCTCGAGGATCCGTCGACGTTTCCGCAGACTGCACAGACCGACGACGACAAATATTTGCTCGACATCAAACAGAAGATGCTCAAAGCGCTCGCAGCGCAGCAAGCCGCGATCGACATCATCAATGGCTTCGTCGACACGCAGCAACTGAGCCAGATGCAGCATGAAGGCTTCGGATATCTCTCCTCGATCACGACCGGCCCAAACGGTCAAGGCAGTCCGGCCTTGGAGCAGCTCGTCGGCCCGACTCCCGACCCCACCAAGCCGCAAATGTTCGACAATCTCGCACTTAACGCAGGGCTGGCGCCGAACTCGTACGAGATCGATCCAACCAAAATTCCGGGTCTGGCGTTAGGTTACAATCCGATAAGCCGTCTGCGCGACGGCATCATTTGGACGCAGGATCAGAGTAAAAAAACCGAAGCCCCTCTGGCGCAAACCATCATCGCAACGACGCGCCTATGCGGCGGTCAACTGCCCGCTACGCCGTCGCCGAATCCGTAACCAAGCCCCGTAAAACGCATCAGCCCCTCGAACGGTCCATAGGGAGCGAACGCATCGCGCCATAGCGCGCGCGCGCGCGAAAGCGCGTCGTCGCGTTGGATTCGTACGCGCTGCGCGGTCGCATGCAGCGAGCGCGGCATTGCAAGCAGCAGCAAATCGCAATCGTGGAACTCGCCCAACGCATCTTGCAATTGCGTCAGACGGCTCGACGCGTCCAGAAGCGCCGGCTCGCGCGGCGTGAAACGTTCGAGCGCGTAGCGTAAGCGTTTGCACGCAATCCGAAAGGCATGGAGCTCGGCACTGCGCCCATTTCGAAGCGCCGGAACGAGCGCAAGTACTTCCGCAAAGCGAACGATTGCAATGCGACGCATCGCATCGTCGACGCCGCAAGCATCGGACAGATCGATAGGCCGAGGTTTCATGGCGTTGAGAAGCGCACGCGTTTGACCATGCGGAAAATGCGTTTGAGCGCGGTGCGTTCGCGTTGACGCAGCGCGCGCAGCAACTCGCGTGCCGCGCGGCGTTCGCGCGTATCGAGTGCTCCGCGCAGCATCGCGCGCTGTACTTCGGCATCGCGCGCTTCCCCGGTCAAAGCGATCAGGCGGTGCAGACGCTTGCTTGCGAAAGATGGGATCGCCTCGTGCAGATCTTCATAAAACGAACGCAAACGCCGCGCGCTCGTGCGAAGATCGTGTAGGCGTTTGATGCTAGGCTGGCGCAAAAAGCGTCGCCGAGCTCGTCTGAAAGCGCGAACGTCGTGCTTAGCGAGTCCTTGGGCCCATTCAGCAATGCGATCGTCGGGCATGGATTCGGCTTCGCCGAATCTGTAGCGTTCGGCCTTCGGCCGATCCGCATGCCGTTCGGGGGTCTTGACTACGAACATATGTTCGATTAGGATGGGGACCCATGCTTCCAGCGACGGCGCGGTTTCAGGAGCTTAAGACCCGTCTTCAGGCGGTCTTGGCGGCCCCACGCGCCGGCCGGGAAGCGCTCTTTCCGACCGCAATCGGCGCGCTCGATTCCCT
>JASHZC010000001.1 GCA_030042755.1 Vulcanimicrobiota bacterium
GCGCCGACATCACCGACGCGCTCTCGATCGCGCTCATGGAACATCTCAACTCGCTCGAGCGCTTCCTCGGTGTCGTTGGTACGATTGCCGTTATTGCTCCGTTCATCGGCCTCTCCGGCACGGTGCTCGGCGTCATGCGCACGTTCCAAGACATCGCGCTGAAGGGCAACCCGTCGCCGGCCGTCGTGTCCGCCGGCGTCGCCGAAGCGCTGATCACCACCTTTGCAGGCCTCGTGGTCGCGATCGTGGCTGTGATCTTCTTCAACTACTTCAAGTCGCGCATCAAGGCGTACAACCAAGAAATGATCGTAGCGGCGAACCAGCTCGCCGAAATGCTCCACTTCCACAACACCGGTGCGCCGATCCCGACCGAGCTATATCAGCCGTCGAAGTCGGGCGCCAAGTAACTCTGGGGCATTGACGTGAGTCTGCTCTCGGCGCAGCAAGATGCCGACGTCATGGCGGAGATCAACATCACGCCGTTCACGGACGTCTTGCTCGTGCTGCTCATCATCTTCATGATCCTGGCTGCGCTTGTAACGCCGCCGGGCTTCGAGAAAGAGCTTCCGAACCACAGCAACAACAACTCGAATACCCCCCAGACGAAGCACGACATCGAAGTTGACGTCAACAATCGGGGCGTCATCTTCGTCGACGGGACGAAAACGAACGAGGACGGCATCTATCAAATCATGGCGCAAGCCGCCAAGAAGAAGCCGCACCATCACGTTTCGATCATTGCGGACGCAAAGGCCCCGTATGGCGTGATCATTCGCATTCTGGATGCTGCACAGGAAGCCGGACTCGAAGACGTCGGTTTCGTTACGTCTTAGGTGGAGGTTTAATTACTCGTGGCCGTTTCGACAGGTGGGTCAGACGATGATGTGATGTCGACCATCAATATCACGCCGTTTACGGATGTGCTGTTGGTGCTCCTCATTATCTTCATCATTCTTGCCTCGGTTACGAAAGAGCCGAAGCTGCCCGATGCCTTCAATAAGAATCTGGTGCAGGCTTCGCAAATCGTCGTCATTATCGACGCGAAGAATACCATTCAAATAGGGTCCAATTTTGTGACCGTCGGTGAGGCGCACAATGCGTTCGAAGCGTTGCAGGACGCGACGAACCACAACTTCCGCAGCGTCATCATCAAGGCGGATCCGAAGGCCGATTACGGTGTGATTCTCCAAGTTATGGACGCGGCAAAGTCCTCTGGCTTGGTGGACTTCGGCCTGGCCAATCACGTGATCGGAACGCCGGAGGGTCAGAGCTCGTAATTCATGGCTAAACCAGAACGTTCCATGATCACGACGGGCGAACGCATCCGGAATTATCTGGGCATTGCGTTCATCCTCTCGATCCTCATCAACGCCTTGGCCGCGCCGTTCTACCCGAACGTCAACAAGCATCAGGAAGAGTCGGAAGTCGAGAAAGTCAGCGTAACCAAAAAAGTGCAGGTGCGCGTACCGACGCCTCCGCCTCCGACGCCCACTCCACCGCCTACGCCGACTCCGCCGCCGCAGAAGACGCCGCCACCGCACGTCGTTAAGCAGGTCGTTGAGCCGAAGCTCAAGGTCAACGTTCCAAAGACGCACAACGAGACGAACACGAACTCGACGGAACAGCAGTACAACGTCAAGCAGGGCAATGAGGAAGGCGTTCCTCAAGGTGTTGGCACGGGATCTCCGGTTCCAGGCACGCCTGCGCCGACTCCGAAGCCGGCGTGTGCCAATCCGAATCAAGAAGCAACCGTGACCAACCCGGTATCGCCGGATTATCCCGACTCCGCTCGCGATCTCGGACTCGGGCCGGTGACGGTGCTCGTCGAAGTAACGATCGGTCCGCAAGGCAACCTGGTCGACGCGAAGATCAATCAGTCCTCGAATAACATGGCGATCGATCAGGCAGCGCTACGCGCTGCGAGGCAATCGCAGTACGCGCCCAAGCTGGTGGACTGTCAGCCCACGACGGGTTCGTACATCTTCCGCGCCGAGTTCAATCCAGACTAAGACGAATACGTTATGACTCAGAAGCAAACGCGACGGTTGTTGATCGTCGCGTTTGCCTTATCTCTGCTCATTCACGTGATCGTGTCGCTCTTCGCTCGATGGCCCTTCGAACGGTCGAAGGAGCAGCTTGAGGTCGTTCACGTTACCGAGCTGCGCACGACGCGCATCGCTCACATTGCTACGCCGCCTCCGGAGACGCCAAAGCCTGCGCCGACGAACGTGCCAACCGTAGCGCCTGCTCGCGCCCCGGCGCGATCGCATCGCGGGACGAACGCTCATGCGGGACCGTCGCGTGTAGCTCAGGAGCTGCCTACGTCGCCGCCGTCACCGGCACCCTCGCCGATAGCGACGACGAATTGCGCCAAAGGCGACACAAGCGTGCAACTCGTTGCGTCGCCGCCGCCGCCGGAGATTGCGCCAAACGCGCGCGCCGACGCGACCAGCGGAACTGCTCGAATCCGCGTGACGATCGACGCGCAAGGCAACGTTCAAAGCGCAACCGTTGCTTCGACGAGCGGTAACCCATCGCTCGATGTCGTCGCATTATCGATGGCCCGTAACGCTCAATATTCTCCCGCAACGCACGAATGCAAGGCTATAGCGAGCGACTACATGTACTCAGTTAGATTCGTTGCGTGGTAAGTCTAGGACTTGTCTGCCCTTAGAGTTGCGGGCACGCTGTAAACTCCGAGCCGGAAGCTTCTTACGAGGTGCATTTGACACCTGAGGGGAGAACGCGATGTCGCAACAGGGCA
>JASHZC010000214.1 GCA_030042755.1 Vulcanimicrobiota bacterium
AGCGCAAAACGCGTGCGCGCGAACGCCGCTTCGCTCAGCTGCGAGGACGCGACCGGACCGTGCAGCGTCGCGACTTCGCTGCGCTGCGCGAACGCATTGAGCAGCGCGGTAATATCCGAGAAGCCCATCACGACTTTCGGATCGCGCGCGAGCGCGGCGTAATCGATGCGATCGAGAATACGCATCACGCCGTAGCCGCCGCGCAATGCTACGACGGCGCGAATGGACGAATCGTTCAGCGCGTCGTTCAGGTCCGCCGCGCGTTCGTCGTCGCTGCCGGCAAGATACTCGTTCGATGCGCGCGAGTGCGTGCCGAGCACGGGTTCAAATCCAAGCGCGCGCACGTTGTCGAGCGCACGCGCGATTCCTTCGTCACTCGGCGGTGAGGCAGGCGCGACCAAGGCGACGCGATCTCCCGGGCGCAGCCTCGGCGGCTTACGTATGGCGAGGCCGCGGAGACGAGTTGGTTTGTCGTCCGCCACATGAATTTGAACGCTTGCTGCTGGTTGCCGCGGTAGCGTGGGTGCTTCCGCCGGCGTGCGAACTCGTACGAGCCGAGCGCGATTGCGGGCATGCGTAGTAGATGACGTTCACCGGTTGGGGACTGTGGGTCGGGGGAGTTTTCGGCCCGGCTTTGGCGCTATAGAAGGTCTGTTGCTGGGCATTCGCGTCGCGGGTCGCCGGCACCGCAAGCGCAACGGCGGACAGAAGAAACGCCAACCATTTCACAACGCCCAGTGTAGCACGCCTTCGGCGGAGCCTCGGGAGGTCGACCGTTGCTTGGGCCGTAACTGTGAGGCGTTTTGGACAAGAGACGCGTTGTCGTCACAGGCATGGGCGCCGTGACGCCCCTTGGTAACACCCGGGAAGAATTTTGGAGACGGCTGGTCGCAGGAGAGTCGGGCGTCGGCCCCATCACCGTCTTTGACGCCAGCGCATTCGCCACGCAGATCGCGGCCGAGGTCAAGGACTTCAATGCCGAGGAACTCATCGGCCGGAAGTTGGCCCGCCGCATGGACCGGTTCGCCCAATACGCGTTCGTCGCGACGAAGGAGGCGATCGAAGACGCCGCGTTGCCCGACGATCAGGCCTTCAAAAACCAGGTCGGGGCCGTGATCGGCAGCGGCATCGGCGGCATCCAGACGTTTTGGTACGAGTCGCTCAAGGCCGTACAAGTCGGTAACTGGACGAAGACCTCGCCGTTCTTCATTCCCATGTTGATGTCGAACGCCGCGCCGGCGCACATCTCGATGGCGTACGGCTTTCGTGGTCCGTTCTTCTCGGTGGCGAGTGCCTGCGCGTCGGCAAACGATGCAATTGTAACGGCGTACAATACGGTCGCCTACGGCGACGCGCCCGTGATGATCACCGGCGGAACGGAGGCGTGCATTTCGCCGCTCGCCGTCGGCGGGTTCTGCTCGATGAAGGCGATGTCGACGCGTAACGACGAGCCCACCAAAGCCTCGCGTCCTTTCGACAAAGAGCGCGACGGCTTCGTGCTCGGCGAGGGCGCGGGCATCTTGATTTTCGAGGATCTCGAGCACGCCCGGGCGCGCGGCGCGAATATCTACGCCGAGGTGTACGGCTACGGGCAATCGGCCGATGCGTACGACCTGGTTGCTGTCGACCCGGACGGCAACGGCGTCGCGCTAGCGTTCGACCGCGCGTTCGAGTCTGCGAAGATCACGCCCGACGACGTCGATTACATCAACGCACATGGGACCTCGACGCCGATCGGCGATCCGGCCGAGTCGATCGCTATCGCAAAAGCCTTCGGCGAACACGCCGAAAAGATCGGCGTCAGCTCGACCAAATCGATGCACGGTCATGCGCTCGGCGCGGCGGGCGGCCTCGAAGGCGTCGCAACGGTGATGGCCGTCGCGACCGACGTGATGCCGCCAACGATCAATTACGAATATCCCGACCCCGAATGCACGCTCGACTACGTCCCGAACGTCGCGCGCAAAGCGCCGGTCGGGGTTGCGTTCTCGAATTCGTTCGGATTCGGCGGGCACAACAGTGTAATCGTCTTCGGGAAGGTGCGTTAGGCCCGAGTGTCCCGAGATGGCCGGTGAAAATCGCCGACGGCGACTACGCGCGCTTCTCACGCGAGCGGGCGTTCGCGCCGTCAAAGACCTGACGTTCGCCGAGCAGGCGTTCGTGCACGAAAGTTACGCCAAAGAACACGGCGGCCAGTCGAACGAACGCATGGAATACTTCGGCGATTCGGTACTCGGCTACGTGACCGCCGCGTGGCTGTTCGAGCACTTTCCGAACGAACCGGAAGGCCGGCTCACCGTTCGTAAGGCCGCGATCGTCAACGATGCCAAGCTCGCGGAATCTGCGCGCCGTTTGGGATTCGCCGAACTCGTGCAGCTCGGCACCGGCATGCGCAACGCAGGCGGCGCGGATAACACGTCGATCTTGGCCGATGCGTTCGAAGCCTTCGTGGCCGCGCTTGCGCTCGGTTACGGAATCGAACGTGCCCGTACGTTCGTCATCCGCGAACACATCGATCGGCTCGATCACACGCCGGACGCCCTGCTCGATCCGAAGACGCGCCTGCAGCATTATGCGCAGGAACACTTCTCCGCCACCCCGACGTATCGAGATCGCAGCGCGGGCACCCCGCAACAGCCGCACTTTCGTTCGAGCGTGCGAGTTAAGGGCAAAACGTTGGGAACGGGGAGCGGCCCATCGAAGAAAGCCGCACAGCAAGCGGCCGCGCAGGCGGCCTTGTCATCCCTTTTGACAGAATGAACGCATGCACTTAAAGAAGATCAAAGCCTTCGGGTTCAAGACCTTTGCCGAAGCGACCACGCTCGACTTTGCCGGCGGCATTACGGCGATCGTTGGGCCAAACGGTTCGGGCAAATCGAATCTGGTCGACGCGTTTCGCTGGGTCTTGGGCGAAACGTCGAGCCGCAACCTGCGCTCGGGCAAGCTCGAAGACGTGATCTTCGCGGGCAATGAAAAACGCAAGCCGCTGGGCTTGGCTGAAGTTGCGCTCACCTTTGACAACAGCTCGGGCCGATTACCCATCGAGTTCAGCGAAGTGGAAATCACGCGCCGCACGTATCGTGCCGGCGAAAGCGAATACTTCATCAATCGCAATCAGGTGCGTTTGCGCGACATCGTCGAGCTGCTGATGGGAACGGGCCTCGGGCCGGGATCGTACTCGATCGTTTCGCAGGGCCAGATCGACTCGATTCTCACGAGCAAACCCACCGAACGCCGCGCGCTCTTTGAAGAGACTGCCGGCATCAACAAGTTCTTGGCGCGTAAGCACGAGTCGATGCGGCGTCTGGAACAGACCGAGAACAACGCGATCCGGATCAACGATCTGATCAGCGAGCTCGATCGCCGAATTCCCGAGCTGGATACGCAAGTGCGCCGCGCTAAGCGCTACCGCAAGGTGAGCACGCGCGTGCGCGATCTGGAGATTCTTTCGTACATGCGGGCCAGCGCGTCGCGCCGTGAAGAGCGCGAAGCGCTTCGGGTCGAGCTTGAAAAACAGGACGAAGTTC
>JASHZC010000215.1 GCA_030042755.1 Vulcanimicrobiota bacterium
GCTGGGATGGTGCTTGCACTGCTCCTGAGCCGCAGCGGTATAAGCGTCACGGTTTTGGAGCAGGCGGCGACTTTCGCGCGTGAATTTCGTGGCGAGATCCTTCAGCCCGGAGTTGTAAGGATTTTAGGGGATCTGGGGCTGCGCGATCGCATCCTCGCGTTGGGCGGCCAATTCCCTTCTGGTATCGACATTCAATACGATCGTAAGACCTTGAGCCTCGACATCCCGCCAACGTTGGAGTCAACGCTGAATGGTGGTCTCGTAATCGTTCCTCAGCAGCAGTTCCTTGAAGTTCTTGCCGACGAAGCTGCGCAGCGAATGAATTTTAAACTGACGATGGGTTGCTCGGCGCGCGAACTCCTGCTCGATTCGCATAGTGTAGTCGGCGTTCGCGCGCAATTGCGGGGTAGCGAGCCGGTCGCTCTCCGAGCTCGGATCGTCGTCGCTTGCGACGGTCGCTTTTCAGCGGTTCGACGCGCGGCCGGGATCGAGCTGCGCGAGAAACCCATTCCCTTCGACCTGCTGTGGTTCTCGACGCCGATCCCGAACGGTCTCTCGAATCGAGTGTACGTTAGAATAACGCACAAACAACTCTTCGTCTCGTTCGCTAGCCGCAGCAACCGAATGCAAGTCGGATGGCTTATTCATAAAGGCGATTATGCGCGATTCCGCGCCCAACCGTTCGTCGAGACTCTGGATCATATCGTTTCGCACGTGCCGGTCCAACTAAGCGACGCGGTGCGACGGGCTCTACACGACTGGCACGATTTGTCTCTGCTACCGGTGGTTAGTCAAGTCGCAGAGCGATGGTCTCAACCCGGGCTATTGCTGCTGGGTGACGCCGCCCATCCGATGTCTCCGGCCGGCGGGCAGGGCATCAACGTGGCGATCTATGACGCTGTCGTCGCGGCGCGCAGCCTCGTTCCAGCGCTTGATGCCGGCTTGCCTCTTGATGACGTTGTGCACTCAATTGAAAACGAGCGGCGCCCTGCCGTGGCTGGAACGCAGAAGACGCAAAACATGCTCACGGGCATTCTGAATGCCCTCGGTCCCGGCATAGCACTTAGGCTTGCGACCACTTTGATTCTGGCTAATGCCCGCACATCGTGGCGTCCGCGATTCCTTACCAGAGCTGTCGACCGCTTCTTATGGGGCGACCCGGAGGTGCGCGCTGACGCGGGGCCATGGATACCCAGTTAGCATCGACCTCAGTTGACGGTGCTCTGTCCGACCTCAATGATATAACCGTCAGGATCGCGGATGTAGCACCGAATCTCGCCGTACTTGGCAATTGGCTCCGTTAGGAACTCGGCTCCTCGACTTTTCCATAGCTCATAGCACGCTTGAATATCCGCGACACGGACGTTCAAGAAGCTGTTGACCTTATCCGGGTCGGTCGGGACGCTAAGCGTTATTGTTGGCTTGTCTGGAGTCGGTCCGCCCCCGACGTTGACAATGAGCCACGTATTCGCGATCTGAATGTGTCCCGAGGCACCCTTGCTGTCGCCTCTGCTAAGAACGCGGCCGCCGAAGACTTTTTCATAAAAATCAGCCGATCGGTCGATGTCGGCGACGGTGATGAAGTGTGTGACGGTGAACCCGTCGCGCGGTGGCATCTCATAGCTTTTTTGGTCGACTTGAACGGTCATTGACAACTCCGTTTTAGGTAGAGAGTATTCTTACTAGCATTTGTCGCCGGAATGACGGCCATCAGGCGTTCCCTTTTCGAAGCGATCGAAAGCTCGCGCGAACGTCTTCGGAAAAGAGCTGCGGCTGTTCCCAAGCGGCGAAATGGCCGCCAACGTCGTGCTTCTTGTAGTAGACGAGCTTCGGATACGCCTTCTCCGCCCAGCTCTGCGGCGCTTGATAGATCTCGTGCGGAAACGCGCTCACGCCCGTCGGGATCTTCACGCCTTGAACGTTGAAGAAGCCGAGCTTGTTTTCCCAATACAGGCGCGCCGAGGAGATTCCGGTCTTCGTCAACCAGTACATCGTAATGTTGTCGAGTACGTCGTCGCGAGTGAGGCCGCCGGGATCTCCGAAAAAGACCGGTGCGATCATTTCGTAACTGTCCTTGTCGTGATCGAGAATCCAAGCCGCCAGACCGATAGGTGAATCGATCAACCCGTACAGCGTCTGCGGACGATTGGCCATCTCCACGGCGTACCCGAGGTGGTGCGTATAAAAGTCTGCCAGCTGCCGATAGGCGTGCAGCTCGTCGCCCGCGAGTCCGGACGGGGGTGGAGCGTTGGCGATCGCTTTGGACAAAATGTCGTCGGGGACGGTGCCGGGCATATTGCTATGAATGGCGATCACGTGATCCGGTGCAATAATCGCCATTTGTTGCGTCACGGCCGCGCCCCAATCGCCGCCCTGCGCCACGAATTGCTCGTAACCAAGTCGCCCCATCAACGCGACCCAGGCTTTGGCAATCCGGGTGGGATCCCAGCCGAGCGAGGTCGGCTCGGGCGAGTATCCATAGCCGGGTATCGAGGGGATCACGAGATGGAACGCGTCGGTCGCGCTCGCACCATGCGCCGTGGGATCGCTCAGCGGGCCAATGATCTTCAACTGCTCGATGATCGAACCGGGCCAGCCGTGCGTGATAATTAGCGGCAGCGCGTTCTCGTGCTTCGACCGGACGTGGATGAACTGAATATCCTGTCCATCGATGTCGGTGACGAACTGCGGTATCGCGTTCAGCCGAGCTTCGACCTTTCGCCAATCGTATTCCGTCGCCCAGTAGTTCGCGAGCGCCTGAGTCGTCGCCAATTGCACGCCTTGTGACTGGTCCGCGACGAGCTCCTTAGTAGGCCATCGTGTTGCCTTAATGCGGCGGCGCAAATCGTCAAGTTCCGACTCCGGAACGTTCAATTGAGCGAACGGGCGGATAGCCGTCGCGCCGGTGCCCGTCGGTTGTGCAACTGTTGTCATCGGAGAACTCCCTTCAGTCTGTCGTGGCCATGCGAACGAAAGAACGTCGTTCCAATTCTGAATAAAAACTCTAGCCCGGTTTGCGAGGAGGTTGAGGCTCGTGCGAACCTCCCCACTGAGCAAGGCAGCAGGAAGTAACCATGCTCGCCGTACGCGGCTTTGTCAAGTACGCGACTCGGTCACGAACTGAAAAATGGGAGCGTCCCACTCCCCTTTCCGACGACGACTACGATTAATGAGTCTTAAGAATTGCTGCGATAAGTTCGCACAGGACCTCCAGCGTAGACGCTCACTCCGCGGGGATAGCTGAGGCAGCGGCGAACGTTGGCTCGGGTTCGCCCGAACCAGGAGGCACGGCTCATGAGAAACTTCGCTCGCTTCGCTTTTAGCATCGGCGGGGCTGCGGTTTTTGCCGGCTGCGGCGGATCGCAAGTGCCGATGGCCGCGTCGAACGCGATGCCACAAAACCACGTGTACGCAGGCCACGCAAAGGTACGCAGCATGAGGTTCGGCTACACAGGCAAGAAGCAAACATTCAACGTCCCGAGCGGCGTGACGCGCATTCACATAGTCGCTCTCGGAGGAAACGGCGGAGGGAAGACTATCGCTCATGGCGGCCGCGTGAGCGCGGTAATCCCGGTCACGCCGTCGGAGACGCTGACGGTCTACGTTGGCGGCGCAGGCACGTCATCAGGCGGGGGATTCAACGGGGGCGCCGCCGGCGGACAGGTTACTAGCAACACGTACGACTGCTGTGATGGCTATGGCGGCGGCGGTGCTTCGGATGTTCGAGAGGGCGGCGATGCGTTGCAGGATCGCATTCTCGTGGCCGGCGGTGGTGGTGGACAAGGCTTAACAGATCCATTCACCCCGGGCGGACGCGGGGGGCAAGGCGGCGCAAAGACCGGCGGGTCGGGGAAAGCCGGGTGCTGCAAGCACGGCCAAAACGAGGGCGACGGCGGTACCGGTGGCACCCAATCCCGCGGCGGATCAGGTGGCGAAAGCCCCGGAGACCCGGGCTCAAGCGGCCGGCTTGGTAACGGAGGCGCCGGTGGAAGCGGCTGCGACGCATGCTCCGGCTACCTTGGCGGCAGTGGCGGTGGGGGCGGAGGCGGTTTCTACGGTGGCGGTGGTGGCGGTGGCGGTGTCTACTACGGCAGCCAAGGAGCGGGCGGCGGTGGCGGTGGTGGCGGCGGCTCGTCGTACGCGGAACCGAGTGCCACAAACGTACACATGTCGCGCGGCTCGAAAGATGTGGCCGGTAACGGCCTCATTGTCTTCAGTTGGCAGAGACCATGAAAAAATTGACTTTGAATCGGCGCACGCCTAGCATCTGCGCGCTGCAAGGAATCAGGAACAAGCTCCAGCCATTCGCCGTCGGCGCCACCGTGGCGGGGCCTAGTTCCGGCGCGAGGCTCTGCCAAACCTCGACGCGTCCGCGCTTGGCGAGACCGCGGAGGCTGCTTGTCGCTGGCAACGTGCCCGCGCATTCGTGCCGGTGCAAAACGTTCCGCATCCCAGGATTTGGAAGCGCCGAGCAAGTTTGTGAAGTTGCGAGCTTACTTCGCGGAGACGGCTCACAGCAACCGAAACCTTTTGCTTTTGTTTGTCGATGACATCGACTCGCGCTCTGTCAGCGGCGACGTGTTAGGCTCGAGGAGTCCCGAAAGGGGGTGAGAACGAAGCCGGTCCTGAATTAGTTTCAGCACTTACGCGTGGGAGAGATGCTGTCATGGCAGCTGAAGAGATTCCTGAACTCCGTGATGGAATAGAGCCGATCGGAGGACAACCACCGAAGGGTTCGACGGCTTCAACGAAAGACTTCGACTATCAAATAAAATATCAGCGAGCATTTGAAGCAGTACTCTGGAGCATGCCCGCGACAGGCATCTACGGCTTCCGCCGTGCAGTGGTGGGCGATCTCGGCCTCAAAGAGTTCCAAATCCTCGCATACTCCGAGCCGGCGACGCCGCGGCTCGAGGCGTTAACTGCCAATACCTCCACGCCATACATAGCGGCGTTTGCCGATTTGAGAAACGGGCCCGTCGTCGTGGACCTTCCCGCGGCGAGTTCCGACGGCAGTCTTTACGGTCAGGTGGTCGATGCCTGGCAGGTGACTCTCGCCGACGTCGGTCCCGCGGGCCTAGATCGCGGTGGCGGCGGCAAATATCTCTTCACGCCTCCTGAGCACAAGGAGCCAATTCCACAAGGATACTTTCACGTCGCCTCTGCGAGCTATCGGATTACCCTCGCCTTCCGATCAATTATCGCTCCGGGAAAGACGGCGCGAGATGCGTATGCCTACTCGAAGCGCCTTCGAATCTATCCGCTTTCGCAAGCGATCAATCCACCGGAGCAAGAGTTTCTCAATCCATTGCTGGATCGCGTTCCCACCTTGCCGTTCTACGACGAACGATACTTCAACGATCTCTATGACGTCGTTTCGGTCGAACCGGTCAGAGAGCAGGACAAGGCCATGATGGGTTTCTTGAAGACCCTGGGGATCGAGAAAGGCAGGCCGTTCGCGCCAGATGGCACGACGAAGGCCGCGATGAGACAAGCGGGGATCGATGCTTGGCACTACCTGCAGCAAAGAATCGACACACTTATGGCGTCGGCTCCCTACTGGCCCGACCGCCACTACGCTTCGCTCGTACAGACGGATGCGAATAGGACGTTTTCCTTCGCTTATGAGGATTACATCGACGTTACTGCGCGTGCTGTTGCATATTTTTGGGGCACGATGTGGCCAAGCGTCCTGAGCGACACACCTGCAACGCAGTACCTGCTGGCCTTTGCCGATAAGGGTGGGCGACCGCTTCAGACCGGGAAGCTATATAAGCTCGACGTACCGGCCGAAATGCCCGTGAGGCAGTTTTGGGCGCTTACGCTATACGACCGCGCCACCTTCTCATTTGTCTATAGCGACTCGGGCCGGACGACGCTTTCTTCCTATGATGTTGGCTCGATGAAGAAGAACCCGGATGGGAGCGTAACCATTTACGTCGGTCCGAAAGCGCCAGAAGGCTTGGAATCGAACTCGCTGCCGACGGTCGGGAAACGCCCGTTGCCGTGCCTACGATTCTACGGGCCCACAGATGCTTTCAACAACAAGACGTTCAAGCTATCCGATTTCGAAGAGTTGGGTTAACGGCTGCCTCTGCCGCCCCGCCCGCGAGGCCGCATCGCGCTAGGAAACGCTTTGGCTTAGAGCCTCGCAGCTGCGAAGCCTCAGCGCAAGGACGTTTCGTGACGCAGGCTGCTCGCGAAATCGAGCCGAAGCTCGACGGCTTTTCGCTCGCGGAAATCGCGGCCGCGACTGGCTTATCGCTCGCGGCTTGTTCGCGCATTCGGGACGGAGCGAAGGTGCCGCATCCAGAGCATTGGCGAGCATTAACATCGTTAACTCAGGCGAGCCAAGGATACTAGCTTTCGACCAAGCAATCCCCGCAATGTGCCTAAGTCGCTATCGAGGGTTCTCACTTCTGGAATGATGTTCGCAGCGATTGGCTTGCCGTTACTATGTCAAGCTCAGTCGACACCTGAACCTTCCCCGGCCCCGTCGACAGCGCCCCCACAATCCGCGGCGTCTCCCGCGATACCGAAGAACTTTGACGCCTGCGGCGGCCCACTCGAGCTTTTGAACAAGCTCGGCAACCAAACCCCCTGCGTCTTCGTTTTGGGCGAAGCAGCCGCCACCGCACAGTACGGAAGTGCGTACATTCCGCTCAACGCGCAGATCAACTTCACTCTACCGTCCGGTGATCGGACGGCTAACGTTTCAGCCGCTGCTCGAGCATACGGCGTGCCCGGCTCGACCCTCTATCTCGGCGTTGCGCCAAGAGCGGAAATAGCCATAACTCCCCCTTCATTTGTTCAAGTCAACTCGACGGCAGAATCGCCGCTGACAGGGAATAGCCCACTGGCTGCCGGCGCAACCGACATGACATTCCAGTACAAACAGCTCTTGTACGTCAATCTTAAGGATTTTGCGATGGCCGGGATTGATCTCGCGTACCGCGCGCCAACTGGATCACCCGGATTGCGCGGACCCGGGCCGCAATACACGATTGATCCGATTTTATTTCAGCCATTGCCGCACAACTTTGGCGTGTCGCTTACACTTCCGGTGACGAACTCTACCCTCGTAAGCCACACTTGCAGTCAAACAAGCGCAGGGATCACGTGTGTATCTGAAGCACCTGAACGCGGTTGGGCACTCGCACCCGAACTCGTTCCGTATTGGGAGTCGAGCGGGGGTACGTTGTTGGCGCTTGTCGTCCAACATAACTTCAACCCAAACGCGACGCCGATTGTGTTCAGCGCTGGTCAGCTATTCGGGCGCCATTTTGCACTCTTGGCAGCATACGGCGGCGTCACGTATTCGGCGTCAACGACAGGCGCAGTTCAGGGTCTCGTGAATGCTTCAGCCACTGCGCATCCGACGCTATTCACCATAAGCGCGAACTACCTATTCGGACAGAGCGACCTTCCTGCGGCGCTTCAACCATAAGAGAGGGATCAGCATGACAACGAGTGTGTCTGCAACCACGAATGGTAAGCCGAACGTCGTATTCATCCTAGCCGACAATGTGGGCTATGGCGACCTGGGATCGTACGGAGGGGGTGAACTGCGGGGCGCGCCGACGCCGCGGCTAGATCAACTTGCGAGCGAAGGCCTGCGTCTGACGCAGTTCTTAGTCGAACCGGCTTGCACGCCATCACGGGCAGCTTTGATGACCGGCCAGTATTCCATCCGTAACGGCCTGTCGCTAATCTGTGTTCCCGGAGGTGACTTTACGCTTTCGCGTCGGGCGATAACCATGTCGCAGATGTTCAAAGAAGCAGGCTATGCAACCGCTCTCTATGGCAAGTGGCATTTGGGAAGCGCACCTCAATCGCTGCCGACCGCACATGGCTTCGATGAATTCTACGGCATTCCACCGGATGCGTCGTGGGACTCATGCACGTATGCTGATACGATCTCTATGACACATTCCTCCCCCGTTGCTATTGAAACGCTAATAGCGAAAGGTCCGCAGATCGTCGAAGCAACCGCCGGCACTCCGCTGAAGAACGTCAAACCATTCACACGAGAAGTTCGCGCTGAGATCGACAACGATCTGGTGGCAAGGTCCATTGACTTCATAACGCGCCAGCATGCCGCAGGAATTCCCTTCTTTCTATACCTGCCGTTCTCAATGGGCCACATACCAAATCTTCCGTCGTCGGAATTCAAGGGCAAATCGCGCATTGGGAACTACGGCGATAAGGTTATGGAAGGCGACTATCACGTCGGTCAAATCATGGACACACTCACACAACTCGGCATCAAGGATAGCACCATTTTGGTGTTTGCTTCGGACAATGGTCCTTGTGGCGAGGTGGCCCGGGAATATGGAAACAACGGAACTCCAGATATGGGGAGCGCCGGACCGTTTCGAGGCGAGCTTGGAGAGGCGACCGAAGGTTCGATTCGGACTTGCTGCATCATCCGGTGGCCGGGAAACATTGCAGAGAACACCACAGCGTACGCCATGTTTTCAATCATGGACTTTTTCCCGACGTTTGCGAACATCGTGGGCGCCAAAATGCCAAATGATCGTCCCATTGACGGCGTCGACCAGACCGACGTTCTGCTCGGTAAGAGCGCAACGGGCAGTCGCGAGAGTCTGTTGAGCTTCATCGGACCAGACCTCGTCGCAGCGCGTTGGAAACAGTGGCGGGTTTACTTTACCGATATTTATCCGAGCGGTATCGGACCTCAGCGCCAACCCGGGCTACTTTCAGCAAACGCCCCGATGGCCGGCTATCCGAAGGTGTTCAACATCGAGATGGATCCCCACGAAAATCTGAACGTCTCCCTGCTGTTCGGATGGTGCATACAAGAGCCGCTTCTCGCCGTTGAGAAGTACTTCGCGACCTTAAAAGATCATCCGAATCCGCCGGCTCCGGATATTACCGTCTTCAAGAACCCAACGGGGTAACATCCCCGCCGCCCCGTCCGCGAGGCCGCACCGCGCCCTCAGCTAAGGGTTGCGGCGCTTGCAACTCTGGCTTTGCGGCTTCGCCCTCGCATCCCCGGCGCCGGGTAGATGGACCTCGGTTTTGCGCGGCCCGTATTGGGTTAGGCCGTTAGCACTAGGCAAAGCCTAGTCGAAACGAATCTCTTTTGTAGAGAGATCCCCTCGATCGGCCAGCACTAGTGCTACGATGAATGCCGGGGCTGCGAAAGGAGCCTGCCAATGCCGGCGTTTCTTGAGCTAAAGCGTTACGCCTGGGCGTTTGCATAAGCCTCGCGACGGTTCGGCAGCAGCGGATCGCCTTGAGCCGATCGACACGCCGTGGCCGTAGCGCCACTCATTACTTTCGGAGGTATTAGAACGTGAAAGCAATCGTTAGAGGCGCCGTTATAAGCGGTGCAGGTATATCGCTCTTGGGTATAAGCCTCGCGCTGTCGAGCGCGGGCGTCGTTTCCGGAGCTAGCAACGTTGCGCCGGATGCGACTCCTACGCCCCTGACTTGCAAGCAGAAAAAGATGAATGCGTGCCTTACCGTTCAGAACAAAGGATCGGGAATTGCGATCAACGGACTAGCAGGCTTTGGGATTGGGGTTTACGCCCTCTCGAAGTCAAGTGCGGGAGTCTACGGCGAGTCGCAGAGCGTCAACAGCGCGGGCGTCTATGGCGACGCGACAACCTCGGCTGATGGAGTCTTCGGCACGTCTACGTCCGGTGGCGGAGTCGTCGGTCAGTCGAGCACCAACTCCGGAGTGTCCGGCACCTCTTCGTCCGGTGCGGGAGTTTTCGGCGACAGTTTGTCCAGTGACGGAGTCTACGGCAAGTCGAGCTCCGGCTATGGAGTCTACGGGTATTCGGCGTCGAGCGATGGTGGCTATTTTGAGAACGACGCCAACCCCAATTCTAGCGTTGCGCTCCCAGTACTTGTTGCGCAGGCCGACAATTCCCTCGGTTGGCTTATTTCGGCAGAAAATGTTCCGAACGACGCCTTTTTTGTGGTAGACAACGATGGAGACGGCTCTTTTTCGGGCGACGTTTACGCGGCCAATATCGACGTAGTCATCCGCTCCCGCGGCGGCGAGCACCTCGGTGCAAGCGTCGCCTTGACGGCGCAGGCAACGATGGAGGATACGGGAACCGGCCGATTGCTCAACGGCGAGGGTGCAGTGCGCTTCGATCCGGCCTTCGCAAGCACGATCGACACAAGCCGCGGCTATCAGGTCTTTCTGACACCGAACGGCGACACGCGCGGTCTTTACGTTTCTGCGAAGTATGAAGCCGGCTTCATCGTTCGTGAAAACGAGCATGGTCGCTCCTCCGTCTCTTTCGATTACCGCGTCGTTGCACATCCGTACGGCGCCAGCGACACGCGTCTCCCGCGACTGAACATCAAGCCACCAAACCTACCGAAGCCACCACCGTCGATCGTGCATCCGCAGCCATAGCTCCCCCGCCACGCCGCCCGCGGAGGCAAGCGAGCTGCCCGCCGTTAGCGAAGGGCTGCGCTCGCCATCTCTCCGAGCTTCCAGACGCCGCGCTCGAGGCGCTGATCCCACGGATAGCCAGCACTCAAACGCAAGCAGTTGGAGTAGCGTCTCGTGGCCGAAAAGACGTCACCCGGTGCGAAGCAAATCCCTTTCGTCAGCGCATCCTCAAAGAGTTTGCGCGTATCCACGGGCTTCGGTAACTCGACCCACAGGACGAAACCGCCGGCGGGGCGACTCACCTTCGTGCCCGCGGGGAAAGCATCGGCGATCGCGCAGCGCATACGCGCAACGTTGCCGGCATAGACGCTCCTGATCCGGCGGAGATGATGATCGTAACCGCTCGAAGATAAGAACTCGGCGAAGGCGGCCTGCGTTAGCGCGGACCCAGAAAGCGTGGTAGAGAACTTTTCCTTGATTACTTCCGGCATGTGGCGTCGCGTCACGATCCACCCAACGCGATAACCCGGAGCGATCGCCTTCGAAAACGAGCTGCAATAGATCGTATTCTCGAAGCGGTCGAGCGACATGAACGGGCGCGGGCGTTCCCGGCCGAAGTAGATGTCACCGAAGATGTCGTCTTCGATCAGCGGAACACGGTGTTTTGACAGTAACCGCAAGAATGCGAGCTTCTTCTCCTCCGTCATCGTGCACCCGAGCGGATTGTTGAAACTCGACGATAACAGACAAGCGGCGACGCCGCGGCCGGCAAGGGCTTGGGACATCGCGGAGAGATCGATCCCGCTGCAGGGATCCGTCGGCAATTCGATCGCCTTGAGACCCAATGTCTCGAGCGCATGAAGCAAACCGAAGAACGTCGGTGACTCGACGATGACCGCCTCGCCCGCGCGGGCGACGGCCTTGAGCGCCAGCAAGATGGCCTCAGTGCAGCCGTTGGTGATCGCGATCGCTTCGGGCGAGAGTGCCTGACCCCAATGCAAGGCGCGGCGGGCGATCTCTTGCCGCAAGCGCAGATCGCCCTGCGGATGCGTGTACGCGTTGAGCGTGCCGCCATGGCGCCGCGCAACGCGCCCGAGGCAGCGATCGAGGCGCGTCGCGGCTAGCAACTCGGGACTCGGAACCGCACAACCGAGTGGTACGAAGCTCGGGTCGCTGGCGTGTTCGAGCAACTCGTACATGATCCCAGAGACAGCGATCCGCTCCGGTCTTCGAGGCGGTCTCGAAATACTGGGCACGGGTAAAGCGCTCGGAACGCTGGTCTTCGAGACGAAATAGCCCGACTGTGGACGCGCTTCGATGACGCCGCGGTCCTCCAGGATCCGATACGCCTGAAGCGCGGTGCCGATGCTGACGTCTTGCTCGAGGCTGATGTCGCGCAACGACGGAACGCGCGATCCCGGAGGCAATGTCCCCTCGTCAACCAACGCGGTGATGAAACCGGCGAGCTCCTCGTACCGGTGACACGGTCGTGCCCGAGTCGTCTTCGTTGGCATTACTAAACTGTTATAGCACAATATTCATTATCTGTCACTGTTACTATCCGCTCGGAAGACGTACGATGTTTCTAGGCCGGCGGATTCAAAGCAACAATCAGGATGCGCCCGGCACAAAGGCAATCAGAATCTCGGTATGAGCAAGATCACAAATATGACGTTCGACCCCATTGCGACGACGACAACGCCCTTCGGGCGCTTGCGCCCCCCGCACCGTCGTGGCTCGGCGAGCGACGGACTCTTCCCCGGCTGGGGACCCAAGGTATTGATAACACAAGGACTCTTCAACGAATGAGAAACGCATTTACGGTCGCAATCGCGGCCCTTATTACCCTTATCGGAGCGTCACAAGCGGCAAGCGCCGCCCAGCAGGTCGCCATCGGGAACGCATGCGTCGCGCCGGCTGGCGTCTACGACCATCCTTACTACGACCGGCCGCCTATCACCGACGAACTTGGAGCGCACGGCACCGCGGTTGTGAAAATCGATTTGAGCGCGACGGGGATGCTCGCACACGAAGAGCTTTACGCGAGCAGCGGAAATTGGTGGCTCGATGACGCCGCGCTGCGCTCAGCCCGGTTAACGCGCTTTACGCCGGAAGTGATCGGGTGCCGTGGCGTGGCCGGTTCCTACCTGTACCGAGTCGACTTCTGAGCCGGGATGAAACACGCGGTGTTGGGAATGGGCGCGGTCGGCGGGTCGACGGGCTTGCCCTCCCTGAACGAAATTGAAGCAGCTGCCGCGGTCGTCTATCGGTCCATGCCGCCGACGCCGCAGTACCGCTGGCCGCTCCTGGAGGAGCGCACCAATCGCCGGTTGTGGGTTAAACACGAAAACCACACGCCGGTTGGCGCGTTCAAAGTTCGCGGCGGCCTGGCATATTTCGAACGGCTAACCTCTGGACCAAACGTTCCGCGCCACGCGATCTGCGCGACCCGCGGAAATCACGGCCAGTCGGTGGCCTTCGCCGCGCGACAATACGGGATTGCGGTGACGATCGTCGTGCCGCATAACAACTCGGTTGGGAAGAACGATGCGATGCGCGCGCTCGGAGCACAAGTGGTGGAGTACGGCGAAGATTTCCAAGCCGCGTACGAATACGCATCGGCGCTCGCCGAGCGGGAAAGCCTTCACCTCGTGCCAGCGTTTCATCAGTGGCTCGTTCGCGGCGTAGCGACCTACGCACTGGAACTGTTCCGCAATGCAGAACTCGACGTGCTGTACGTTCCCGTAGGCATGGGGTCGGGCATCATCGGTTCGTTTGCCGCGCGGGATGCGCTCGGCCTACACACCGAGATCGTTGCCGTCGTCGCCGAGAACGCGCCCGCACTCGCGCTGTCCCTCGAGCGCGGCGCGATCACGTCAGCGTGGGCGCAAACGTTTGCCGACGGTGTTGCATGCCGTACGCCCGATGCCGAAGCATTTTCCATGTTGAAGGAGCTTAAGCCGCGCGTAGTACGCGTGTCTGAAACCCAAGTCACCGACGCGGTGCGCCGGTATTTCAGCGATACGCATAACGTTGCCGAAGGGGCGGGTGCGTTATCGCTCGCGGCAGCGCTGGCCGATCCGGAGCGCAACCGCTATCAGATCGCCGGCGCGGTGCTCAGCGGCGGCAACGTCGACGCAGCTGCTTTCGCTCGAGTGTTGAATGGTTCCGCGGCTGGCTAAGGCTTGTTGATCGCGGAGCCCAGCCGGCCCGGAGGAGGGGCGGCGCTTTAAGCCCTACGGACCAAATGCTAGTGAGTTGGGCGCATCCAGCCCTTTAGAGATGGTACGCAGCAACTCGCCACTCTTTGCGGCGTAGACGGTAACGGTGTTGTTGTCTTTATTTGCGACGTACAAGTTGTCCGAGCCGTCGACGGCCAGAGCCTCCGGGAAGCTCACCCCGTTAGAGATGGTGCGCAGCAACTTCTTGCCTTTGTAGACCGTAACCGATGCCGGCGAAGGTCCTGATAGGCGGTTTGCGACGAAGAGATTGCCCGAGGCATCAAACGCCAACGCGTCTGGAGTGTGAATACCATTCGAGATCGCGCGCAGCAACCTGGTGCTGTGCGGAGCGTACACCGTGACGCTCGGTCCGGCAGAGGAGCCTTCGTTGGCGACATAGAGATTGCCGGAGGCATCAATCGCCAGGGCTACCGGTCGGGCGACGTCCGTGCTGATCTTTCGCAACGGTTGGGTTTTTCCCGGAGCATAGACGGTCACGTCGGAATAGTATTTGTTTGCAACATAAAGATTACCTGACTTGTCTAACGCCAGCGCGCACGGCTGGGCTATATCCTTCGAGATCGTGGGTTGTATCTTGCCGGCCGAAGAGTAGACGGTCACCGTATTATTACCGTTCGCGACAAAGAGGCCACCCGAGCCACCTAACGCCATGGCTTGCGGCACCACGATGCCCTTGGAGATGATGCGCTCCGGTCTCGTGCTGCCCTTGGCGTAGATGGTAACCCGCGCCTCCAGGTTGGGACTCGACTGGTTCAAGACGTAAAGATTTCCCGAGCTTAACGCGATCGCAGCGAGTTGGTCGATTCCCTTAGAGACCGTGCGCAGAGGCCGGCTACCTCCTGGCGCAAAGACCTCGACGTTCGAGCGACTTCCAACGTTGAGATTAGACCCAACGTCAGGTTGAAATGAGGCGGAGCCAGCCAACGATCGGCACGGCGCAATCGCAAGCGAAATCATCGGCATCGACGGCATAGCGCCGGACGCGCTCTGCGCGATCAGCGAAGCGGTGCCGCGCTGCAGCGAGCTCGCTACGCGTGATGAGTCAGCGCGATGCGGCCTCGCGGGCGGGGCGTTTTACCGGCGGGCGAGGGTTCCACGAGGGGCGCGTCGCTCCCCTCTCGCAGCCTTGAGCGAGCGCGCCAACGTGCGATCCAGCGGCTCGGATCGGCGCTGCTCCCAGCCTTCGACGAAGGCGAGTGTGAAGTGCTCTTCTCGTGACAGACAGTTGGCGTTGCTTTTCGCTCGGCGGGTGCTGGGGAGGCGCCAATACTCGAGATATGTCTCGAGCACGGCGGGATGGACGTAAGCTTTCTTCGCCACCGCAGGCGTGTTGCCCAAGCGCTGCGCGACGTGCTCCAATGCGGCGACGATATTGCGCTTCGCTTCGGCAAGGCGCGCGGCCGGCTTCCCCAGCGCCCTAACGCACTCGACCGTACCAATCCACGTTCGGAAGTCCTTGGCTGAAAAATGGTCGCCGGCGATCTCGCGAAGGTACGTATTGACGTCATCCGAGGTGACGCCGTGCACCGCACCGTCAT
>JASHZC010000216.1 GCA_030042755.1 Vulcanimicrobiota bacterium
TGCAAAACTACATCGGCTTTCCTGCGCGCAGCATCGGCTACGTCTCCGATGTCGATCAAATCGAACGCGCCAGCGGGGGGGACTTCGGCGTGGAATGGCGTCTGCACGGCGACACGACGACGTTCTCAGCCGATTGGTACGAAAGCGCGACGCATGGGGCATACGTGCTCGAGCTCGCGCAACAAGCCGCCAACGCGCTGCTCGGCCGCTGGTTCAACGGACCTTCGATGCTCAACGACGGCTTGCAATTTTCACTCGTGCAATTCAAGCCGGTCGGCATGGGCTTCATCGCTCAGATGGCCTTCCCCCGTACGTACGTGGTCGGGGCGCTGCCGCCCGGCTTTTACAGCAACGGAAATCTTGCGATCCTGCCCGGTCAGAATATTGCGGGCGGCGCCTTTTTCGCGCCGCTGGAGAATGACGTCGCGCCGATCCGCGTGCCCTACGCGCAGGGTTACGGCGAGATCAGCTACAAGTGGCCGCGCGGATCGCGCCTCTCGCTCGGCATGCTGTACGAGGGATCGAACAACGCCTACGCGCAACCGGCCTTCGTGACATTTAACTCGAATCTCGAGCTATCGCTCGGCCCAAAGGCGAAATTCCAAATCTCGGTCGAGAACTTGTTCAATGCGATGGATAACCGGCTGCCGCTGGCGTACGCCGGCATCGCGGTTCCGCTTGCTAACGGCGCCCTGGGTCTCACCAACGCCGACGCTCTGGTGCCACGAACGGTGCGCGTGATGCTGCGCCAATCCTTCGGCGCGGGTTCCATCTACGAACACTGATTTCGTTTCGAGGACTTCGGTCATCTCCCGCCGCAGGGCGAGGCCCTGGCACGTCGAAAGCGGCCCGGCGTGCGTGTCGGGCTTCGGACGCTCGTCTCTCTGGCTTTATTCGCCGCCATGGCTGCGGCGACGACCGCGCACGTCGCGATCGACATCATTGGCGACTATGCGCTGGCGCACGACACGTATGACGACGTAGCGCACTCTTCGCGAGAGCTCATTAGCGGCCTCGCCTTGCTGATCGCATTGGCGCTCGCGAGCCGCGCCCTGCGAGTCTGCTTCGAGCTCGCCGCGGCCAATCGAACGCGCCTGCCTCAGACCGGCGCGGACCGCCGCGAGGCGCTCGGCTTCGCCTTCGGCGTGATCGCTTTCAGCGCGACCTTGGTGCCGGCGATGGAGTGGCTGGACTGCCGGCTTGCCGGCGTGCCGATTAAGGAGCTCGACGACGCCTTCGGCGGCTCGATTCTTCTCGGCTTGGGCACGACCGTCGCGTGCGGCGCCGTGATTGCCTTACTCGTTTACGGGATCGCGCGCTGGCTACTTTCGCATCGCGACGCAATCGCGACAATCATCGAAACGCTGCTTCGCCGGCAGTCCGATGCGAAGCGGGCACGCAGCCGCGATCTGACTCGCTACCTGTTAACCCCACGCCGCCGGCGCACACTACACGCGCTGCGCCTCTGCAAACGCGGACCTCCTGGTGGTGCTTCGCACCAGCACCACCATATTTCGTCTACTGAAGGAGATCCGCGTGAAATCCGTCTTTTCGCGCGTGTCGCGAGCGTTGGTTGCGCTCGCGATCGCGCTTCAATTCGCCGCGCCGGCGGGGGCGGCGCAGACCGAGGCTACAGCCCAAGGTAGCATCGCCGGCACGGTCGTCGACGCCGCCAGCGGCGCCGCGATGCCCAACGTTCAAGTCCAGATAGTCGGGACGAACCTCAAATCCCGTACCGATGCCGCCGGGCACTTTCGACTCGATCACCTCGCTCCCGGCCATTACGTCCTCTCGCTGAAGCACAACGCTTATCAGCCGGCCCTCTCCGAACCGATCGCGGTCGCTAGCCAGACGGTTACGGCCACACTGTCGATGCACCGAGCGACCGGGAATCTCAATGTCATCGCCGTAACATCGGCGCGCGCCAGCCAATCCCTCGAGCAATCCAGCACGTTTAGTAAGACCCTCAACCCCGAGGCGCTCGAACAGCAAGGCATCACGCGCGTCGCCGATGCGTTACGAACGCTCCCGGGCGTCAACAATGGCATCACCGGCGACACCGCCTCGCTCGCCGACGACGTCAACCTCAGCATTCGGGGCATCGGCACGCTGGAGACCGAAGCCGCCATCGACGGCCATCCGATCGGCTACGGCGTCAAGGGCGGCTATAACTACGACCTCTCGCCGGTCTACGGGCTGAACAACGTCACGGTCATGTACGGCTCGGCGAGCAATCTGGTCGGCGTGGATGCCATCGGCGGCGTCGTCAACTTTCAGACCCTGGATCCGACACCGACCGACCAAACGGCGCTCACCCAAGGCTACGGCACCTTCGATCAGCTTTCAACCAGCTTGCGCTCGACCGGGACGATCGGAAAGCTCGGCTACGCTCTTGCTTACGGCGTTGGCTACCTCGACGGCCCGTTCCGCAATGCCAACTTCTACCAGCCGGGAGCGGCCTTCGACCAATCCGTGCTCTCCGGGCCGATTCACGACCTCGGTATCTACACCGACGACTCGGCGGCGAGCACGCGCGCCGGCCTGGTGAAGCTGCGGTACAACTTTGATCCCCACAGCAGCCTTACGTACACGATGCTCACGAGCTCTCGCTGGGAAGACAAGACCGGGAACGGCGACGGCGATTTCCTGCCGTATCCCACCGCGCTGGCACGAGGCCAACAACTGCTCGCCTCATACAATCCCAAAGCCAAAGGCGCATACAAATGCCCGAGCGGGACGTTTCCTGCTACCAACGCGCTCGGCTTACTGAACGGCTTTGGCCCCAACGGCCAGCCCGACGGCGGGACGACCTGTCAATCAGCGGTGTCGTACGCCGACTATAATACCGGTTGGCAAGGGGTCGGTCCGGCTTGGCAAGCGTTTCACCTTTACGACAACAGCCTCACCTATCAATATCAAGGCGACCACTCCGTGATTCAGACGATTCTCTACAACAGCCTATACAACAACCCGTGGGACCGAACGTTCCAACTGCCGTTCTATACCTATCCCGGCTCCAATGCCTCGTGGCGCGACACGGGCGTCAACGAGAGCGGCATCATCACCAGCGACGACCTGCTCGGAACCAATAACGACTTCGAGTTCGGAACGTCGTATATGAACAACGCGTACTTCCTTACGGAAAACGCAAATGACGATGGCACGCTTTCGAGCAGTGCGTCGTACCCATACGCGTGGGAGAGCGCCTTTTTCGTACGCGACGTCTACCATCCGGTCGGCTCGCCGATTGCCGCGTTTGCAAACCTCTGGGACAAGCACGCCAGCGCGACAAACACGACGTATCTTGATTCGCGTCTCTCGGTCGTCGATCGACTGACCTCCCACGACATCGTGCGGGCTTCGGTCGGCTCGACCACGACGCAGCCCAGCCAGGACATGCTCAACAAGTCCTACCTTCCCAACGACGATATTATCGGCGCCGGCGGCGGCGCGGATATCACCTGCGACGGCTTGAACTCGATCGGCACCGCACCTTCGTCGGTGCTGATGCCCGAGCGCGGCGTCGACCAGGAAGTCGCCTATACGCATCGCTGGCAAAGCGATTCGCAGATGCAGCTTACACTCTATAACACCAACGTCTACAATAAACTCTACTCTACGATTGTTTCGACCTCGCAAACCGGGACCGGTTTCATTCCGCCGGCACTTCTGCAGGAGTTCATCAATGCAATCGGAGCCAAGTGCGGAAACGCGGTCGCGCCGTCCCTGCTCGGCCTGACCGGCAACTTCAACGTGGGAACGCTGCGCGCCAAAGGCGCCGACCTAAGCGGACGCTACCGTGTGACGCGCAACTTTTACTTCGACTACGACTGGGCACTAACGTCGAGCGTACTGCTCGGCGCCAACACGGACTTGCTTGAGGACAACTTCTCGTTGATCCCCTTCGCTCAGCTCGCCCACGTACCGCTACACACCGCCAACGTCGCGGCGGATTATACACTCAACAACGGTCTGGACTTTCGCTACACGCTCTACACGGTCTCTGCCGGGAATACGAAATCGTTGCCGGCTTATGACTACAGCGACTTAAGCGCAGCATACCCGGTCCGGAACGGCGTGATTACGGCGACCGTCCTCAATCTCTTCAATCAATGGGCCTCGATTGCCGGGCTGATCGGTGAAGGCGTTCCACTACCGCTAAATAACTACGCCAAGCCGTCGGCATACGCGCCATACATTGGTGCGGCGGCAACCGAACAATTCGGATTGCCGTTTCGAACGGTTTATTTCAGCTACCAAATCCTGCTCGGAAAGCCAAGCTTGTAACTGCGCACGGGCGCCGGTGCCCTCGCTCCCCGCAAGGCATCGGCGCCCAACTCACTTCAATACGGAGTCTGTTTTCGTCATGAATTTCGCTTCGATCATGTTCTTAGTAGCGCTTCTGGGCACGTCGACGCCGGACGCGTCGTCGCCGCCGGTAGTGTGGCAAGCCGATCTCGTGCACTGCCGCGCCGAATTCACCGTTTCGCATCTGGTCGTCTCCAAGGTCTGGGGGCATATACCGATCACGCAGCTGGCGATCGTAAATCGCGGCGGGACGGCTGTCCCGCAGCGCATTGACGCCGTGCTCAACGTTAGTCGCGAAGACACCGACGATCACGATCGCGACAGAGACTTACGCTCGCCCACCTACTTCGATACCGCGCGGTATCCAACGATGACATTCCACTCGACCTCGATCGTTCCGAGGGATGACACGACGTTCGACGTGACCGGCGACCTCACGATCAAGAACGTGACCAAACCTGTCAGATTTACGGCGCATGTCGTCGGAATCATACCGGAAGGGAACGGTTGGCGTGTCGGATACAACTCCGAGTTGCAGATCGATCGGCGCCAATGGGGCATCGTCGACAGCCGGCTGACTCCGGCCGGCGTGCTTCTAGTGGGCTACACGGTCGACATCGGACTGACCGTCGAGGCAACCACGAACGATCCAAGCCTCCATCCGCTAATGAATTAGCGTCAGACCAGCTTCGGGCTGCTATTTGATCGTGTGAACGAGCTTGCCGCCGGAGTCGTACTCGGTGATCGTATTGCTGCCTTCGTTTGATACGTAATAGTCGCCGGCTTTGTTGAAGGCGATACCGGAAGGATTGTCGAGGCCGTGACTCTTGGGCGTCTTCAAGATCTTTCCCGAGCTATCGAGAACGGCGATGAGGGACGCCGCCTCATCGGTTATATAGACGTCGTTCTTCGAGTTTTTGGCGGCGTAGGCCGGTGGAATGCCCGGTGTTGAGATCGTTTTTAGGAGTTTTGCGGTCGAGTCGAAGACGGCGATATCGTAGCTCTGGCTGGAGTTGCAAACCCACGCATCGCTGCCGACGAAGACGATGCCCAGCGGATTGCCGAGCTCTTCCTTCGAGCTGTGCAGAATCTTTCCCGAGGAGCTGAAAACTTGAATCTCGCCGATGTCGCTATTGGTAGGATTGCGGCTCGCTACCCAAATGTTGCCGTCCGAGTCGATTTGAACGCCGGATGGCGAGAGGCCGTCGCTGTCGACGGTATGCAGCGTCTTGATAAGCTTACCAGACGTGTTATAAACGGTAACCTCGTCCGCGCCCGACTCCGATACGTACAAATCTCCTGACTTATCGAACGCAAGGCCGAGTGGAGCCTTGACACCCTCGGTAATCGTCCGCGATGTCTGCTGGTTCTTAGAGCTATAGATCAAGATTTGCGAGGAACCCGCATTGGCGACGTACAGATCGCCGGCCTTGTCTTCTGCCAGTCCGACCGGATCGTCCAGCGCGATCGACCCAGTCGTAAAGCGCGCCGACCCTGAGTTTGCCCCCGCCTGCGAGGGGATCGAGTTCGTTGCGAGAGGCGAGCCACACGCTGCAAGAACGAGGGCAACGCCGCCAATCCATGCCTTTTTAAGCATATCGACTCCAAGCTGTGCTCCGTTGCGTCTAGCCTCCATTGTAGCACCAAAGCGCCGCGCAGCGTCCGAGGCTAAAGCCCCTCGCGCTGGGCCTTATGCATCCCTTCATGGCGGAGGCGCACGCGCGCGCTCCCTCTAACGAATCTTTTTAGGAGGATCTGCGGCATGAGTCGTTGGAGTCCGCGCGTCCAGTTTATCGCGGCCGCAATGACGGCT
>JASHZC010000217.1 GCA_030042755.1 Vulcanimicrobiota bacterium
CCGTCGCACCGTGTCGCTTAGTTGGACCGGCACGTGCGAAACGATATGATCCAGAGTCTCGACGAACGGCCGGGCGCGGAAACGCGCATAATCGCCTTTATGAATAAGCCATCCGACTTGCATTCGGTTGCTGCGGCTAGCGAATGAGACGAAGAGTTGGTTGCGCGTTATTCTAACGTACACTCGATTCGACAGACCGTTCGGGATCGGCGTCGAGAACCACAACAGGTCGAAGGGAATGGGCTTCTCGTGCAGCTCGATCCCGGCCGCGCGTCGAACCGCTGAAAAGCGACCGTCGCAAGCGACGACGATCCGAGCCCGGAGAGCGACCGGCTCGCCACCGCGCAATTGCGCGCGAACGCCGACCACACCATGCGAATCGAGCAAGAGTTCGCGCGCCGAGCAACCCATCGTCAGTTCAAAATTCATGCGCCGCGCAGCTTCGCCGGCAAGAACTTCAAGGAACTGCTGCTGAGGCACGATTGCGAGACCACCATTCAGCGTTGACTCCAACGTTGACGGGATGTCGAGGCTCAAGGTCTTACGATCGTACTGAATGTCGATACCAGACGGGAATTGGCCGCCCAACGCGAGGATGCGATCGCGCAGCCCCAGATCCCCTAAAATCCTTACAACTCCGGGCTGAAGTATCTCGCCACGAAATTCACGCGCGAAAGTCGCCGCCTGCTCCAAAACCGTGACGCTTATACCGCTGCGGCTCAGGAGCAGTGCAAGCACCATCCCAGCGGGTCCGGCACCGACGACGATCACTTGAGGGTCGCACATGGGCTATATCTAACGACGCAAAGTGCGTCATCCCCTCGGGATCTCCGCTGGTTCTACGCCGAGTTTGGGGCCGTGGGTCGTCCGCGCGCACCCGCTGAACGGCGGGCGGCGGGGTCCGGGCTAGCGCGACGGTTGCTGCGCAAAGCAGGTCTGCTAAGGTTTCGGTAGTTGAACGTGCTGCGGAATCGGCGGTGCTTTGAGGTTCAGCTGCGGCAACCGCGCGTCGCTTGCGCCAAAGGGGTGCGCAACGACCCGATAGTCAAAGTAGATGGAGGAATGCCCGTGTTCGGCCTCGCGAACGATAAAGCCGCCTTCATACTTCGCAGCAACATAGAGCCAACCGCGCGTCTCACCGTTGGGGGTCAGGAAGACCTGATAGCCGCGCGCCGCGTCAATCGTACCCGCGAACGCGGAGTCAAAACGAACGGCGCTTTCCCCGTTCTCTAGTCGAGCCGTTCCAGTATCTTCGATCGTTGCGCGCGTCGATTCTGGGCTGAAGGCTTCGACCCGAGGGCCGCCATGCACTCGTACAACGTCGGTGAAACCGCCGAGAGCGCTAACCCCTCCCGAGAAGTAACCGTTCCCATCGTTATCGACGGTAAAGTAGCCCCCGGTCGCGCTGTTTAATAGGCCCAACAGATAACTGGTTGCGTTGTCGGCCTTGGCGTAGAGAGGATATTCGTAGAGGCCGTCGTTCTCAAAATACGCGCCGCCGCCACCAGACGAATACCCGTAGAGTCCGTAGCCGGTCGCGGATTCGCCGTAGACTCCGTTGCCAGACCCGGATTCGCCTTCGACTCCGTTGCGGCCCGAACCCGAAGTAGAGCCGACCACGCCGTCAGCGGAGCTCGACGCGCCGTAGACTCCGCCGGTGTTGCCGTTCGTCACGCCGTAGACTCCCCACGTTGACTTCGAGAAGCCGTAAACTCCAATCCCCGAGCCTGCTTGCCCTTTGATGGCACCTCCGGAACTCGTGTTCTGAACGGTAAAGCAATACGCTTTCCCGCTCTTGCTGCACTTGATCGTGCTCGGCCACTTTGGAGCGCTCAGCGGCTGAGCGACGCTAGCGCCCGACACGACCATGGCGCTCGAAAGCGCGAGACTGGCGCCTAAGAGTAGGGCAGCTGCGCCGCTGATGACGGCCCCTTTGACAATTGTGTTCATGTCCTGATACCTCTGGAAGTAGTAAGCGCGTCTAATGAATGGTTTTTGGAGGCATCCTCATCGCCGGTGCGACCGTCAGCCGATCATGCTTGGCACCAAGCGGACGGGCCACGATGCGATAGTCGAACTCGAGCGTATCCCTTCCGTGCTCATTTTCACGTACTTGGAACCCGTTCGATCCCTTAATGCTCAAGTAAAGCCCGCGCTGGTCGCTTAGCGGCGTGAGAAAAACGTAGTACGGGCTGTTCCGGTCGATGGTTGATGCGAAGTCTCGCTCGAAATAGACGTTCGCGACGCCGTCGAACATGCGGGCAGTTCCGAAGTCTTCAATCGTTGCCGACGTTGACTCCGAGCCGTAGGCCAGCACGTGCTGACCGCTGCTGGTCGGGTGTCGCACTTGTACTGCGCCACCCATGACCGTTCCCGTGCAACTGAGATCGGCGTGATTATCGATAATGCATCCCGCGTCGTTGACCTCGTTAAAGCCGCTGAAGATCAGGGTGTTGATACTTTCGCCTTGCGCCGCGATCGCTGCGAAGTTACCGGTGTCGTCGCTGGAGTCGGCCATGATGCCGTCATTGCTCGCAGAATCGGCGAAGAGTCCATAGCCAGTGGAAGAAGTGCCTTCGACTGCCGAACCTGACCCAGAAAGGCCGGCGACTCCGGCCCCGGAGTTCGAGTTGCCGTAGACGCCGTCACTGGAGCTCGTCGCGTCTCCATAGACGCCCGCGCTGTTAACGCTCTGCGACTCGCCGTAGACCCCTGCAGTAGACTTCGAGAGAGCATAAACTCCAAACCCCGAGCCTGCTAGTCCTTCGATCGCAATTCCGGATCCTTTGTTCTGAACGGTAAGGCACGCGTTCGTCTTTTTCTGCTTGCAACTCAAGGGCGTAGGAGCAGCGGCCGGCGCAACGTTGTTCGCTCCCGAAACGACGCCCGCACTCGACAGCGCGAGGCTTATGCCCAAGATCGATATGCCAACACCGCTTATAACGGTGCCTTTAACGATTGCTTTCACCTCTTAAGCCTCCGATAGGATCATCGTCGCCGTCCCATCAGCGATGAGATTTGCACCGCCTTCCACCGCGGCGAGGCCACGGTCTATGCCGATAGCAATCGCGCCAAGCCGCGACCCTACAAGCGTACGCGCCTAAGGGCGCCGCTAATACGGTAGGATTGCTCAGTTTGCTTCCGCTGGGCTGCCTATTTTTCGCGGCCGCAATCTCTCGCGGCGGCCGGATGCTCCCGCGCCCGGCCGCGATTGCGGCGATACCCCTCATCCATTCGGGTGTCTTTTAGATACTTGGCGCGCGGAGCCGCGGCACGGTAGCCTGGAGTGTACTTGCCTGTGGGACAAGAGGAAGAGGGCTTAGCATGCGCGCTTTTCCCGTTGCAATGGTGTTTCTGGTGATATGCGCACTGATGCTCCAATCTCCGATAAGCGCGCTTGCAGCGTACTGCGGTCCTTCGGCTGATACGAGCGAGATCGAGAGCCTAGCCCTTGCCCGGGCCCCCGCCGATAGCACGAGGATCATGGATGTCGTCGTTGCGCAAGATTACGCCCGCGTTGACATCCGGTACAAAGGGCGACTGACCGAGTACTACGTGAAGGATTGCGGGCAATGGAAATTTAGCGGAGACACGCTTCCTTCAGATGCTCCAAGCGCCGTGAAGTCACAACTGGGTAGCTTTGTACCAAGAGATGACGGCGGAACCCAGTGTCTGAACCCGCATTTTGTTAACCATCCCAGCGGTCCGTAATCCTCAAAAACGACGTCACCGTCTAGTGATCTGGCGTGCGCGAGTTTAGCTTTTGGCCGCCTTAAAGGTCCAACGTTGGTAATTGCGTTGCGAGCCCCAACTCCCGCGACCCGTTCCCGTTAGATTGCCGGCAACAACGGACGCTCGGACTTTAACATCTACATCATATCCCCCCAACCAGGGGACAGTAAATCGGAGCTCTGCTCCGTCGCCGGACGCCCGAACCTTGCCGACGAATGCCGTATCGAGCTTATGCGGAGTACCGCCGCGAACGTGGAACGGTCCACTTATCTTAAAATTGTGCTCGTGCACAACCATGCGTAGCGTTCCCGTGTACGTCTTGCCGTTCTCCTTTTCGGTGAAAGAACCGCGGTAGGTCCCTTCCACAGCGGGCGGCGTTGTTAATGGCTGGGTGATGCGTTCGAACGATGGCGTTTCAGGAGCCTCTCCTGTCGCGCCCGAGACTCCACATGCGGAGATAGCCGCAAGGGCCACGCCTGCGGCTATCAGCCTTAGTCCAAATGTCCACGCCACGGCTTTCACCTTTCGCCCATCGGCTGAAGCACGAGAATTCGCTCCACGCCTTTCAGGCCCTATCCCACCGGCACTAGCCCCTTAACCCTGTGACCGGTCGAACTACGGCATCGGGGTGCTGATCTGCGTTCCGTTTGCAAGGACCACGGAATCGGCGGTGCAGGACGTCGCGTTCTCATCGTTAAGCGCCAGCCTGTGTTCGATGGAAACGCCGGGTGAGAAGGTTCCCACATCGCTGACGGTGGTACCGTCGTTGAGGCGGAACGCAATCTTGGAGAGTGGCTCGGCGGCGGTGTCGGTGAAGATCACGTGCAGCGAATATCCGCCGATCATTTGTTCTCCGGCCTCGCCTTGCGGCACGAGTGTTGGTGTCGAGATCTCGCAGCTCGCTTTCACGGGCAGGGCGGTTGTGTACCCCGTTAGTGCGGCTAGAATCATGGCTGTAAACATTTTCAGGTTGCCTTTCGTGAGTTGACGATGTGTGTTGACTACGCTGTCGTCCTCAGCGACGTGAGATAGGGCCCGGGTTTCGAGGGCTCCCGGGCGCAGGCCGAGGACGACGGCGAAGGATTTGCATGCCTCCTATATGCGTGGGAGGCTCATATGGTTCAGAAGGTAGGTCGGGCCGAGGGCGAAGAGGAGCCACTCTGAGCGCGTGTGAACTGAACGAGTCCTGTACTACATCGATGGGAGTAATAGCATGCGTTCGAAAACAAGCATCAAACGCGGTCGGTTCCTCGAGACGAGCGCCGCAGCGATTGGCGCCGCCGCGGCGAGCTACTCCGTTGTATCCGCGCAAACGGAAGTGGCTGCGACGGGCGGCGCGGGCAAGCCGAGCATCGTGTTCTGTCATGGTCTTTGGGCCGACGGCTCGTGCTTTACCAAAGTGATCGGGCCGTTGCAAGCGCAAGGCTACGATTGCATCGCTGCGCAGTACCCGCTTAACACACCAGAAAACGACGTCACTTTTGCCAAGTGGGCGATGGACGTGGTGGAGGCTCCCATCGTGCTCGTTGGACATTCATATGGCGGAACGGTAATCACGGCCGCCGGAACCGACCCGCGCGTGAAAGCCCTCGTTTATATCAACGCGCTGGCTCCCGATACTACTGCCGGCGAGACATCGCAGAGCATACAGCAGAAGTTTCCAGCTACCGCCGTCCTCAGCCACATCAAGGTCATTGACGGACGTATCTGGCTAACCAAAGAAGGCCTACCGTATTTTTGCGGAGATCTTTCGGCGACCGACCAGCTGCTCGTGTGGGCGACGCAGGGCGCGCCGGATGCCAACATCTTCGCGCACGATGCGCCGGGCGTTGCGTGGAAGACCAAACCGAGTTGGTACATCGTAGGAACGAACGATCACACCGTCAACCCGGATCTCGAGCGCTTTCTTGCGAAACGCATGAATGCCAAGACGACCGAACTCGATTCGAGCCACGTGCCGATGCTCTCGCAACCGGACCGCGTGGTCGAAGTAATTCTCAATGCTGCGCAGTCGGTGTAGAGGTTGGGCCCGTCACCCGGCGCTGCGTCACCGATTCCGGCGCTGGGCTGCTTTTACGATAACGTCTATCCGGTGACCGAAGCGGCCTTTGAAAGCCAGCATGTCTCACCGAGGGAAAGGGAAGAGATCGAGAAATGGGCTGCGCAGGCATCGCCTTCGCAAGACCGTCTCGTTCGGGCGCACTCCCCTTGGCGGTGCCGCCTTCAAGATCGGAGCAACACTTGGTTCGCTGGATGCGCGACCCGCACAAGCCTGGAGCCTTCTTCGTTTTCGTTACACGACCAATAGGGTGGTCTCCACGTGGGTATTCCCCATGGGTAGCCCTGAACACAAATGTGACCGTAGACACGGTCCAATGTTCGATCGTCGCCTGTCCATCAGCGTAAGGCAGACGCCGATCGGCTAGCCGGGCGCAACTCCGCAAAGGCGGTTACGGCGGAGCCTCACCAACTAATGGTGACTTCCCCGTTGCCCGTGGCTTCTTTCTAGCCTCGCGAAGCTAAGCGGGAAAGGGGGCCGACGCCCGCGTACTACACGGACAGCTAAGGCCTGCCTTGGTTACTGGGATACTTGTGATCCCGGGGAGGAGTTCATCCATGAAGCCGTTTTCAATGCGTCACACTATAGCGGTTTGCGCGGTCGCTGCTTTGGCGGCAGGCTGCGGATCGCAGTCGCAAATCGGGAGCCCTGAAGCTATGCCGCAGAGCGCGACGCTCCCAACGCAGTCATCGCAAAATATTCTCGAGACGGGGCCTAACGTTGCGTGCCCGCTGGCGGGCGGTAAAACATACAAAACCGGAAATGGGCATGTCTCCATGAAGTTCTGGCCAGTGGAAACTACCGCGCCGTCACGCTCAAGCTTGGGGGTCTATTTGACTTACAGCGACTGGAAGCAAGATCGCCCATTAGTGCACTATACGACCAAGCTCCTCACCTGCGGACCGCAGGGCAGCAAAAAGCCGATAGGGGAGTTGGGGACGTGCTGCGGCGGCTCCTCACAAAGCTCCTGTCACAACGACATCTGCACCTACACCCTAAAGCTTTATGTGGACTACAAGATTGCCGGCAACCTCCCAGGCAAGAAGGCGTGGAAGTTCGACTACGTTCAGTTTGTACCCGAGAAGAAGGTGGCGGGATTCGGCGCATTGCCGTCGCTCCGGATCCAGGTCAATCCATAGAGCAGTCAGCTGGCGGAACACTTCCGGCGCTTCACTCGGCCACCGCTGACTGAACCACGTCGGATCCTGTGCACGCGCCACGCACGAGCACGGTTGCCCTATTGGGAAGATGAGGGTCAACAACAGCTTTCGTATCGACCTGTGCGTACTGAGTGAATCTTACTCGATGCGTCCAGGGTAGAAGCCGGATCAAGGCATATCTGCAAACCTTCCGGCGAGAATGCCATCGACTACGCCGCATGCAAGGTCCACGGTAGGGCCTAACGCGATGCGGCCTCGCGGGCTGGTGCTGCCTTCAGACTTCTTTCATAACGTTAGCTCACACTCGGCGCATCTTCCACGTGAACTTCCGGAGGGACCGAACGTGCTTATCCGCCTTGTGAGACGCGTTTTTGCATCGATGGTCGCCGCAACTCTGACTGCGGTTGCGTGCCCTAGCGCCGGCGCGGCACGCGGTTACAGCCCGATCCCTCTGGCGCGCAGCTATAGCGGCAGCTATTCCGTGACCATAACCAACACAGGACACGGCACGTTTACGGGATGCCTAACCCTAAGCGGCAGCGGCTCGGCCTCGCTGGTACTCGGCACTGGAAAATTTCCTAGCGGCACGTACTTGGTCACCAACCGGATTTTCGTGGCGACTATCCAGGCGCAAGGGTACGGTCAGAATGCCGGTCTGCTCTTCATCGCTCGCGCCGGCCTCGAGCTCGATAGGGGCGTCTTCGAAGAGGTCTATGGCGGGTCTGATTTTCTATCGGGCGACCTAGCTTTCGGCGCGAAGGGCAGCTGTTAGTTCTTATGGGCGAAAAGAAGGGCGACGATGGATGCGCCGCCCTTCTCTTCCATTACGCTCCTGCGTGAGAGGCCATGGCCTTCTCGATTTGCTCCTTCACGGCGTCGAGATTGAACGATGCGCCGGCTTGCATGGGTGGGAACTCAATGGCGGTCTGGGCAAGCTGCGCTACGACCTCTTGAACGAAAACGAAGCGCCAGAACTCATTGAAGAAAAACTGGTAGTAGTTTATGGAACCGGCAAGACCCGTTCGTTCGAATGGATCGAGCCGGAGGTTTGCGAGCAGCGGAAAGTCAGGCTTCACGGTGCCGCCAAGCCATCCATTTGGTTGGTCGATAAAGCGGTACTTGAAGTCGTCGACGCGCACGGCCCCCAGCGTCCCCTCCGCGAAGTAAAAGAATTCGCGCCTCGCGGACGGCCCTTTCCCGGTGATCAAGGGCAACTGGTTGTAGCCGTCCAGATGTACTTTATAGGAGCGGTCGCCGAGCTTTTTGCCCTGCTTCAACTCCGCAACAATGTTTGGGTCGCCGGCTGCGGCGACGAGAGTCGGGAACCAGTCGAGGCTGGCAAAGATGCCGTTCTCGAATCGGCCGGCGGGGACGTTTCCGGGCCAGCGCACGATGCAAGGAGCGCGAAAACCGCCCTCGGTAACCGTACCCTTGCCGCCGGCGAACGGCGTCTGGCCGCCATCGGGCCACGTAAAGTTCTCGGCGCCGTTGTCGGTCGTAAATACGACGATGGTATTTTCCTCGAGGCCCGCGTCCTTGAGCTTTTTCAATACGGCCCCGACGATGTCGTCGAGCTGTGCCATCCCGGCTTCGTACTGATACCAGCCGTTCTCCGGGGTGCGCATCTTTTCGTACTTGTCCGACAGGTGCGTTGCAACGTGCATCCGGGTCGGATTGAGCCAGAGGAAAAACGGCTTGTTTGCCGCCTTGGCCTTATCGACGAAGGCGAGGGCGTTACTGAGGATCTCGTCGTCAACAGTCTCCATGCGCTCGGGATAGAGCGGGCCGCAATCCTCGATCTTCTGCTTGCCGACTTTGCCCCAGCGTGGCTGAACGGTGGGATCGTCTTTGTCCGTCGCCCAACAATGCACCATATTGCGGGGACCATATTTTTCCTTAAGATTCGGAGGATAGTTGGGCTTCGAGGGATCCTCCATTGCGTCGAGGTGATAGAGATAGCCGAAAAACTCATCAAAGCCGTGAAGCGTCGGCAGATACTGATTCAAGTCTCCGAGGTGGTTCTTTCCGAACTGACCGGTGGCGTATCCCATGGCTTTGAGGACCGTCGCGATCGTTGGAGCTTCGTCGGGCATGCCAACCTTCGCCCCGGCTTGGCCAACGGTTGTCAAGCCCGTACGCCGTGGTATTTCGCCGGTGATGAAGGCGGCGCGACCCGCGGTGCAGCTCGCCTCAGCGTAATAATCGGTAAATAACATTCCCTCGGCAGCCAGTCGATCAAGGTTCGGCGTCTTGCCGGCCATGATGCCCCGATGGTAGGCTCCGATGTTAAACCATCCGATGTCGTCACCCATAATGGTGACGATATTGGGTTGCCCGGTAGTGGGCATGACAGCCTTCCCTTCTTAAGCAAGCGTTTTATGGCCAAGAGTATAGCGCCGCCCCTCGGCCGGCACTATCCGAAAAACGCAGCCTTTGCCGCCGTATTTGGCCGTTTCGCAGTTTTGGGATAGTAGAAGCGCCCGACGGGCGCTACAATGTGCGCGTTGTGTGTTCCGCTCGCTATTCAGTGTGGATAGGCGAGATCTGCTGCATCGGGATCGACATGCCGTACGAACTGCTGCTCGTACGCGTTATGGAGTTCACGATGCGCGCCGCAATTGCGAAGTCCGCCGATGAAAGTGACTGGGAGCACGAGCTACTGCGAAAGCACGGCATCGGTGCTCTACAAGTGTTCCGCAACGGAAAAGCGGTCTGGGATAGCGTCCCGATATTTAACGATGAACTCGACGAAGCCCGGAGAGAAGGCGCCGCTCAGCGATTCCAAGCGCAGAACGAATTGGATCCGGAGTTCTCCGCGCGGCTCGATCGCGATTTGCGCGACCGCTGGTGCCGGCTTGGCTACCACGCCGAGAACCTCCGCGGCGATATGAAGGCGCTTTTTTCGGAGCTCGAACACGACGCTGCGCAGCGAACCGCCGACGCGAGAGGGTGTTTGTTCGCCGATTTCGTCAGGGCATTGCAGGAGTTGCCTTGAGCCTAGGGTACTTCAGCATCCTGGTTAACCGGACGGTCGCTTATCATGAACGTCGAGCACACAACCCAAATTGACCAGTCCGCGCTGGTGTCGCTTGTAAATTCGACCGTTTCGTGGGCGCAGCTTGAACGCGGGAACCTCGATGTGGCATTCCAAGTCACCTCGGTTCCTCCATTCGTCGTCTCTTCGCGCTCGCTAAACCTGGCGTGCCTGGTCAATGCAAAGCTCGAGCAGGTCAAAGCCGCGCTCGTGGTGGTCGAGTCGCGCCGATCGGCCGCGCGCTGGTCGGGGCAAGAGGTGACCAGCGAGCACGTTGCACTGGGTCACCATGAGTTGGACCTTCGCACCGCTGGTCCAAGTACGGTGTTCGGAATCGCGGTCGATGAAGCGCAACTGCAGTCGAACTATTCGGATTCGTCTGATGCCGCTGACCTGTTTGATGCCCTCAAGCGCGACGGTGTTTCGCATGACCCCGTCACCGCGTTGCGCCTGCGTAGCGCGGTCCGTTCGATCTGCTCGCGGCAGAGAGCGCCGCGTCCGGCGGTTGCCGGGACCCTTATTCCGTTCCTGGCGGAGACGCTGATGACGGTCGACCGCTATTCCGTCGAGCCCACGATACACTCCAAACGGCGGTTCGCCGCAGTGCGGGCGTGCGAGGGATATATGCGAGACAATCTGGACAAGACATTGACGCTGCTGGATCTCAGCCGCTATTGCGGCATGCGATCGCGCTCGCTGACATGTGCCTTCGAGGCCATAACCGGATTCAGTCCGATGGATTACCTGAAAAGACTCCGGTTAAGTGCAGTGCGGCGCGCGCTGCTGCGCTCTGATCGATCGGGCACTCTGATCATGAACGTGGCAATGGACTGGGGGTTTTGGCACATGGGACACTTCTCCAAGGACTACCGCGCGATGTTCGGCGAGTCTCCGTCGCAGACGCTGCTCACATAACGTGGCCCGTCGGGGCGCCATCGAGGCGATTCCGGTGCTGCTACACTGGGACACTGTGACGGGGAGCTAGACCTTCTTCACGGGCGGTGGTGTCCACGAGCCGTCCGTTACTGCGGGGCGCGGCCAATACGTCCGAACGTATAACGAAAAGTCGCCCTTCTTTGGTGAGGGTAGCCAGTTGTCGCGCTTCGAATCGTCCGGCGCATCACTCTGGACGTACACCGTCAGCGAGCCGTCATCGTTATATTTCATCCGTCGATTCTTTGTTCCGACGGAGTACCGCTTGAGGTCGTTCGGCTCAAAAAAGTGATGTTCGTTGTACAGCGTGAGCGACCAAAAGCCGTTCACCGGTGGAGTCCGGCCCTTGGCAAACGTCACAGTATAGCGATTCGCGCCGTTCAGTCGCGCGCCGCTGGCATCAAGGTCTTGATAAAAATACTTGGTTTCCTTCGGCGCATTGACGAAGATATTCGATTTCGCCACGGCCGTTCGCGTGAAGTAGTCGGTGCCGAATGCTGCTTCGTTGGCGATCGTGCTCCAATGATGCGGCAACTGTCTTCCGTAGTTCCGGAATTGGAACAACGGTGTCACAAGTTCGGTGTCCGCGGCGATCGCTGCCTTGGTCATCGCATCCTTGAGCTCGGGGCTATCTTGCGCTGCGGCCAGCACGGCAAGAACTTGCGCGTAGCGGGCCTCTTCACCGGGCAGTGGCGGAGCGTCTGTCAGAACCGCGGGAAGCTCGTCGACGAACTTCTCGGGAACCACCCATTTCGTTTCTTCGTCTCCTCCCGGTAGGGGCGGTGAGACCGGTATGGCGGTCCAATCGACTTCCTTGATCGTTCCGTCGTACTCGGAAAGCGGGTACATCACGATCTGGCGCAGGACAGGCTGGATCGCCCGTCGGTCTTCGGCGGAATCGTCTTGGAACACGCGGGGAATTACGCAGCCGGTATTGGTCGAGCATTGGAATACGCTGGTCAAGCCCAGAGGGACGTCGCCGCTCCAGTTGGGTCCTGCGAGCAGATAGAATCCCGGCTGCGTCCCGTACATCTTCCCGAGTTGCGCGAAACCATCGGTTCGTAAATCGACGATTTGATAGACCCAAAACCGATCCCCGTAATCCGGCACTTGAAGCACAACGGGCGATACGTCGAGCGCGAGCACACCCATGCCATAGACGACGTCTTGATTCGGGCAGGCAACGACGCGCTCTTCAGGCTCGATGTAGTCCGTTAGCATCTCAAGCCGATTCAGCGGGGCCAGCGGCACGGGACCCATCCGCGTGAACTCCTTCAGGTCCTTGAAGGCAAGGCGTCTGCTATAGACGTTTATGAGTGGCCACGTCCAGAAGTAAGCATCCCGCGCGACGTGTGCCGCATAGGCGGTGGTGATCTTTACCTCGGCGTCGGGCGCGGAGGACATTGCGCGAGTCCAACCCGGCGATAGCGCATTCGAATGGAGCAGGGCTTCGTGTCGAGCGCCAACGGTCTTGGCATCGGCTCTCATTTTGAGGCCTCCTTAGCGACGGGTACCGTTGCGTTTTTAGGTCCGAGCAGCTTCCCTACTAAGACCAGATCACCTCGCAGGCCCGCTTCGAGCGAAGTTTGCGGAGGTTCCCAATGGACGTCACGCTAAGAACCGACGCTGGAGGGTCGATGAGGCTTAACCTGCGAGGGGTTTTCTTCTTAGCGGCAAGCACGCTGCTTTCTCCGCGTGCGGCCGGCGCGCAAGCGCAAAATATGCCGTCGTGCACGTCAGCCATCCAAGTGCGGTTCGACAAATACGGGATGACGCAGATTCCGGCCGGCTCGACCATTTGGTTTACCGGCGTGCTCAAGGCGGTTCACGCCGCCGACGGCGGCGCAATAACGTCGCCGATTCGTATCGACGTGCGTCAATCGCGCATCACGTTCGGCAGTTGGCCGCACACCATCACCGTGCCGGACGGTACGGTCGTGCTCGATCCGTCGATAAGCATATCCCGCCGGTTATGGAACAGTCCCGAGCAATTGACTGTCGCTTATTCGCCGTCTCAGGTTTCGAAGGAGGCGCTCTTCACTGCTCTGCCGTACCAGGCGCCGGAGCCATTCATTGCGCATTCCAGCGGTCCCATAACGTGGACCGCAACGTTTACCGCCTCGCGCCCGGGAATCAGTATAGATTGGGCTTGGAGCGCTGCGGTCTATTCGCAGTTCGGCCCGGTTGGCACGTTCCAGCTCAAGCCGCTCTCGGGACCAATCGCACAGGTTGACCCTCAGGCCGGTCCGCCGGACCTGTACGAAAACGCCGACCCCGCCGGAACGGCGGAAGCCTACAAACAATACGTCGTTGCGGGTGCAATGGGCAGTGGTGCGCCGCAATACACCGGAGAACGCAGCGACACCGCGTCGGTTACCGCATGCCCATCATCCGAGCCGCCGCCAACGACGCCGAGGCCGGCTGTAATTTTTCACGGCGCAATTATGCCGATCATTCCCTTCGGAGGTACGCCCTCATTCGCTTCGCCCATCTCACAGCATATCGAGTTTGCCGATCGGAGCGTCGGCCAGGCCGTGGATCGCTGCTATGCGACAGATCTTTGCGCGCTGATCTCGTACGCCAACGGTGACCAATTGGCGATCTACTC
>JASHZC010000218.1 GCA_030042755.1 Vulcanimicrobiota bacterium
AAGGGGCGAGTGAACGCTTCGATTTCCGCGTCACTCCTAGCGTTGCGAATAACGTCGAGCAGCCGTTCGTGATTCATGCCTAGAAAACGGAACACCGCTTGATCCATCCCGCAGTTATAGTGGTACTCGCCGATGTTGCCGCGAGCCGCGGCCTTCCCCTTATCGACTGTGCGCCCTAGCTGAACGACGCCTTGCCACTTGTCTTGCACGCTTCGCGGATACTCTTTGGTCAGATCCATCTCAACACTCCTTGGGATTGGTATGTGCGCGCTACGACACCGTTTGCTGGGCGGTAGTTTCGCGCTTCGGGTTTCATACGAGGCTAGTGGCGCGGCGGAGGCGAAGCCGCGAATAGAGAGTGAAAGCCCTCGGTCATCGATCCTTCGGGGATCTCTTGCGCCAGTACCGCGTAAACGCCGGCATGACTCAGGAAGCGCTTGCCGAGCGCGCGCGGATTAGCCTTGCGGCTATCGGCAAGCTCGAGCGCGGCGCGCGTCAGCGGCCTTATCGCGCCACCATCGCCCTGCTTGCGGACGCGCTGTCTCTGACCCGAGACGATCGCGTGGAACTCGAGCGCGCGGCCAGCCGTGCCATGCCCGGCGTTTCCGAGATGCCTCAACGGGCCGGTCCGGCGATTAGCCTACCGATCTATTTTTCCAGCTTTGTCGGACGCGAACGAGATCTTGCTAACGTTCAAGAAATGCTGGCGACTCATCGTTTCGTTACGCTCGTCGGCGCGGGAGGCGTCGGTAAGACCCGCCTTGGGCTGCGTGCCGCAGAGCATTTCATCACGTCGCCGAGCGGCCGAGACTTCGATGGCCTCTGGTTCGTTGATCTCTCGTCGGTCACCGACGAGGGGATGGTGGAGACGGCGCTTGCTTCGGCTATTGTAGGTGCCGATCAGTGCCGAACGCTTGACGATCTCGTCGCGTATCTGCGCTCTCGAAAGTTCTTGCTGATTCTCGACAACTGCGAGCACTTGCTCGACCCGATCGCACATGCTTCCAAAGCACTCATGTCCGGTTGCCCAGGCGCTCGAATCTTGGCCACGAGCCGGCAGCCGCTTTCCTTAGACGGTGAGCGGATCTACCGCGTTCCGCCCTTGAGCCTTCCGCCGAGCGAGGCGCTGACGGCGAGCGAGGCGGTGAAGTTCGATGCGGTCAGGCTGTTCGAGGATCGTGCCCGCGCCACGGATAGCCACTTTGAGTTGATCGACTCGGTAATTCCCGCCGTCATTGAAATCTGTCAGAGGGCGGATGGTATCGCGCTGGCCATCGAGCTTGCCGCAGCCCGCGTGAGCGCGTTCTCTCCTGCCGATATCGCCCAACAGATTGGCGAGCATCTTTCGCTCCTGTCCGGCGGAGTTCGAACATCTCTTCCGCGGCACAAGACGATGCGCGCCCTGTTTGACTGGAGCTACGACCTGCTCGACGATCGCGAGCGCGAACTCTTTCGCCGTTTATCGGTGTTCGCGAGCGGGTTTTGGCTCGATCTCGCGAGCGCGCTCTACCCCGGGGAGAAGCAAAAGCGCGAAGTTCCGCGCATACTCGCATCGCTCGTAGACAAATCCTTCGTCCAATGCGAGATCCATGCCGGACCCCGTTATCGATTGCTGGAGCCGGCTCGCCAATATGCGCGCGAGAAGCTTCGCGATCGCGGAGAATACGACGCGGCGGCGCGATCGCACGCGATCGCCCTGGTCACTCTAGCGGAGGATTTCGATTCGAAACTGGAGCTGATTTCGGATCACGTCTGGGATCAGTATATCCAACGCGAAGGTAACAACTTTCGCGCCGCCTTCGAGTGGACGCTCGGCCCACACGGGGACGCAGCGCTCGGGCAGCGCTTGGCCGCATCGCGGACCGCGACCTGGAGTGGATTCGGATCGGGTGAAGTGCGCAAATGGCTGGATGCCGCATTCAAAACCTGTTCCGAGACAACGCCGCCTTGGGTCATGGCAAAGCTGGCGATCAGCGCGGCGCGAACTGCCGTCCATTTTGAACTCGATCCTCAGGCAAGGCTCGACGCGTGTCGGCACGCACTGGCGCTTCAGCAGCCGGACGATTTTCGCGGCAGGGCAACGGCGCAGTGCTACCTTGGGTTAGCACTCGGATATATGGGCCGCTTCGCTGAGGCGGAGGGCGCGCTTCGCGAGGCGCGCGCGACTGCACGTTCTGCCGGTGCGCGAATCGAATACAACCTTGCGACCACTGCATTGGGCGAGGCACGTTCCTTGGGCGGGGATTTACGGGAAGCTCGTGAGCTCATTTTAGAAGCGTTGCGGCGCAGTGAAGCAGCGGGATCTGAGCGGGGCGCCGCGGGTTCGCGCGTGTCGCTCGCCGAGATCGAATTCGCCTCGGGTTTAGTCGAAGAGGCGCTGCGGTTAAACGAAAGATCTGCGCAATTCTTTCGATCTCATTCGGATCTGGTTCGACTTTCGACCACGCTTTGCAATTCGGCGGCGTACCTCATAGCGCTGGGCCGCTATCAGGAAGCCCGAAAGGACGCACGCGAAGCGTTACGCTCTTTACGCGGAATTGGAAGTGTCAACGCTGCACTTTGGGCGATGCAGCATCTCGCTGCCATCGCTATTTTGCGCAGCGAGCCGGGCAGAAGGGATGCGATGCTCCACCGTGCAGCCAAGCTTCTCGGTTTTGTCGATGAAGCGACGAGGCAACGATCGAAATCTCGTTCCTATGCGGAACAACAGACCTATGAAAAGGCGCTCTCCGCCTTGCGCGAATTGTTTGGAGAAGATGAGCTGGCAGAGCTCATGACCGCCGGGAAAGCGTGGCCGGAGGATTTGGCCCTGGCCGAAGCCCTCGCACTCTAACAGGAGGATGGCCCGGTCAGCGCTGGGCGCCTGGCGGCCGCAACTGTACTCCCTACTGTACCTGGTGTCTCTTTTCCGGGGCCTTCTGCTCGCGCTACCATCGCGCTTATCATCATCTACGGAGGCTACCATGCAAGAAAAGAGTATCGTTCTCGTCCACGGAGGATTCGTCGACGGATCAGGTTGGGAAGGCGTGTACAAGATCCTTAGGCACCGCGGCTACGACGTCGTCGTCGTTCAAAACCCAACCGTAAGTCTGGCCGACGACGTGGCCGTCACGCGGCGCGCGATCGATAGCGCGGCGAACGACGTAATCCTAGTGGGGCACTCCTATGGAGGCGCAGTCGTTACGGAGGCCGGGACCGATCCGAAGGTGTCCGCCCTGGTCTACGTCGCGGCATTCGCGCCCGACGCAGGAGAATCGGTTTCTGGGTTACTCGCACATCCGGCGCCGGGGGCGCCCGTTCCGCCGATTCTGCCGCCGAAGGACGGATTTCTCATGCTCGACAAAGCAAAGTTCGCAGCATCATTCGCGGCCGACGTCGATCCGGAAGTGGCTGCGTTCATGGCAGCGTCCCAGGTTCCATGGGGGCTTGCGGCGCTCAACGGAACGGTTTCCAAGCCGGCTTGGAAGAGCAAGACAAGTTGGTATCTTCTCACGACCGAAGACAGGATGATCCCTCCAAGCGTTCAGATGTTCATGGCTAAACGTGCGAACGCCGAGATCACGGAAACGGCGGGAAGTCACGCGATTTACGTATCAAAACCGGATGTGGTCGCGCAAATCATCGAGGACGCTGCAACCGCGAGTGTCGCTGCGGCAGCTCGCTAATGATGGGGGTTCATCGTGGACACCGTTGCAGTTAACATTCGTACCTTCGACGATCTTGACTTCCACGTCTTCTCCGATCAGGCGTGGGATGAGCTTGGAGAAAGCCACGCCGAGCACATCATCGTGCACTGGCCCGACGGGCATTCCACAACCGGGATAGAGCAGCACATCGAGGATTTAAAGGCAATGTTCGTGTATGCCCCTGACACCCGGATCAAACTCCACCCGGTGAAGTTCGGTTCGGGGGAATGGACATGCGTCATCGGCGTAATGGAAGGAACCTTTACGAAACCAATGCCGACGGGAAACGGAAAAACCATCGCTCCAACGGGGAAGGCGTTCAAATTGCCCATGTGCACGGTGGGCCGCTGGAATGACGATGGAGTGATGGAAGAGGAATATCTGTTCTGGGACAACGCGACGTACATGAAACAGGTCGGCGTGGAATAGCCGATGGGCGTCCATCCGGCGACCGAACCGGCGGCGATCGATACTCACCTCCACTTTTTTCCGCCGGAATATCAAAAACTCTGGCTTGACTACGAGGACGCTCGCAAACAGCCGCACTTCCCCAGCCAGGTCGCCTGGACGCCCGGTCGGATGATCGAGGAGATGGACCGTCATGGCGTTCGCACGGGAGTCCTGTCCCTCGCCTCGACGCCCGGCGTGTGGTTCGATCTGGGCGCCGACGCCGCCGGCCAGATAGCCCGCGGCTGCAACGACTATGCGGCCGAAATGGTGCGCGGCAATCCGAAACGCTTTGGCCTCTTCGCCGCCCTGTCGATGTTGGACATCGATGCCACGCTCAAGGAAATTGAATATGCCTTCGGCGCGCTGAACGCCGATGGGGTCGGGTTGCAAAGCAACTATGGCGACAAATGGCTCGGCGATCCGGCGTACAAACCGGTGCTTGAGGAACTGAACCGTCGGAAGGCGGTCGCCTACGTCCATCCGCTGGTTGCGACGTGCTGTAGCGGCTTGGGCGTCGGAGCGGCTCCGGCGGTCATCGAGGTGCCGCACGACACCACGCGAACCGTGACGAGCCTCCTGCTGCATGGCTCGTTTGCCAAATTTCGCGACATAACGTGGCTCTTCTCACACGCCGGCGGCACGATTCCCATGATGGCGGGGCGGATTAACGCCTTCTACGGTTCGCGGCCAGACCTGACGGAATTCGCGCCTCAGGGAATCGAGGGCGAATTTCGCCGGCTTCACTACGACACCGCGAACGCGACATCTCCGCCCTCGATGGCCGCGTTGATGAAGCTCGTGCCGATCTCTCAGATTACTTACGGCACCGACTACCCGTATTTCGGTTTCGACCAATTCGACAATCTGCAAAAACTTGGATTATCTGCTGCAGAGCTCGCGGCGATCGGCCATGAGAACGCGTCGCGCCTCATTCCGCGCTTGCGCCACTAATCGAGCGTAGCGAGGTGGCGCTAAAGGCTTCGCCGTGGGTTCCGTTTCGCTATCGCATGTTTGCCATCGTCTGGGGCGCTACCGTCGTATCGAATATTGGGGGCTGGATGTACTCGGCGGCCGCGGGTTGGCTGATGACCGACCTTACCAAGAGCGCATTCGTCGTTTCACTTGTTTCGGCCGCCAACAGCCTGCCGATGTTCATGTTTGCGCTCCTCGCCGGCGTCCTCACGGATACCGTGAACAAACGGCGCTTTCTCATCACAGGTGAGGTCGCCACCGCGATCCTGTCCGCCCTGTTAGCCGCAATCGTTTTGTTCGGTCGAGCGACTCCCGAGTCGCTTTTGTTGTTGCTCTTTTTGGTCGGTGTTGCCGGCGCGCTCACCTCTCCTGCGTGGCAGGCGGTCGTTCCGGAGCTGGTTCCTAAGGAAGCTCTTCCGCCTGCCGTCGCCATGAACAGTGTCGGCGTTAACGTCAGCAGAGCGGTCGGCCCAGCCCTAGCCGGTGCAATGATCCGTCCCTTCGGGATCGCCTCGCCCTTCATCGTGAACGCCGTGAGCAACTTCGGCGTGATTGCTGCGTTGATTTGGTGGCGCGAACCAGAACCAGCGCCGAGCACACTGCCCGTCGAACGATTCGGCAGTGCACTTCGAGTTGGCGTACGCTACGCTATGAATAACCCGAGTCTGCGCGCGACACTCGGGCGTTCGGTCGCGTTCTTTCTGTTTGCCAGCACGTACTGGGCGTTACTGCCGCTGGTCGCGCGCGAGCGCATCAGCGGTGGGGCGGCGATCTATGGCGCGCTCTTGGCTGCCATCGGCCTCGGTGCCGTCATCGGCGCCTTTTTCATCCCTCGCTGGAAGGCGGAGATCGGCCCGGACAAGCTCGTCGCGGCGGCGACGCTCGGAACGGCATGCGCTTTGGTGATCTTCGGCCTTGCGCGCGAACCGGTTACGGCACTGATCGCAAGCCTTATTGCGGGCGTCACTTGGATCGCCGCGATCGCTACGCTCAACGTCTCGGCGCAGCTTTCCCTGCCCGAATGGGTGCGTGGCCGAGGCCTAGCGATCTACATCACGATCCTCTTTGGCGCAATGACGGTCGGAAGCGCGGTCTGGGGCGAAGTTGCCGCCCTCACGAGCCTGCCTTTGGCGCACTTTGCTGCCGCTGCGCTCGCAACGCTGGCAATCCCGCTAACCCGGCGCTGGAAGTTGCAGCACGCCGCGACGCTCGATCTCACGCCTTCAATGCAATGGCCGGCACCGATCGTCTCGCAGGGCGTTGAAATCAGTCAGGGCCCGGTCCTCGTGACGGTGGAGTATCGGCTTGCCGAGGACCGAAAGCGTTCACCGTTTCTTGCTGCCATGCAAAGGTTGCGCCAAGAACGGCTGCGCGACGGTGCTGAAAGTTGGGGCATCTTCGAAGACACCGCTCAACCGGGGAGATTCTTGGAAACGTTTCTCATCGACTCGTGGGTCGAACACATGCGCCAACACGAGCGGGTGACGGAGACGGACTCTCTGCTACAGCGCCAGATTCGCGAGTGTCTCGCCGAGGAACCGAAGGTGACGCACTTCGTCACCCCCGCGCCAACGCAAGGTATCTGACGCTCATGACGGCGACGACAACGGTGACACGGTGTAGGCTTGGTCGAGAACTTTCAACATCAGAGTGTTGGCAGTCGGAAGCTCGTCGAGGTCCACCGTTAGATTGGTCCACACGATCAAGGTCACCTTATTAACGGGATCGTAGCCGATGAATGAATTGTAACCCGCCGTTTCGCCGCCGTGATAGTACATGGAGTTTGATCCCCAGCGCAGGAGCGTGATGCCGTATCCGTACGCTTGGCCGTCGGGCTTGTACGGATCTTCGGGGCGCGGGCTGTCAAGCCAGAGCCGCTGATACTGTGCATTGAAGACGCGGCCGGAGACCAATGCCCGGATCCACGTTTCCATGTCGCGGGCGTCGGAGTTGGCGGCCCCGGCGGCCCACGAAAACGAATGATTCAGGCTTGTGTAGTCCTTCGGCAGCAGCGTCCCAGCGTGGGCCGCAGCCTTGATTGCGGGCGAGTATGGCGGCTCGCCGACAAAGGCGACTGAAGCACTGCCGTATAGATATCCGTGGGAGAACGGCGTGCGGAGCGTGTTCACGTTCCTCGATGGCAATAGAGTGTGCCGCATCCCAAGCGGTCCGAACAAGCGATCCTGCATTTCCGTCGCCAACGTCTTGTGATCGACCTTTTCAATGATGAGGCCCAGCAGCACGTAGTTGGTATTGTTGTATTCGTAGCTTGTGTCCGGCGGGGAATTGGGTGGACGCGAAAGCCCAATAGCCAGCAATTCCGCTGGAGTCCAAACTCTGCTAGGGTCGTGGTCGGCACTCTTCGAGAGCAGCGGATCGTTAAGGTAGTTGTAGAGGCCGCTGCGCATGTCCAACAGTTCGGCGATCGTAATGTTCTTGCCATTGGGTACGCCTGCGACGTACTTTGAGACCGGATCGCTGAACTTGAGTTTGTGTCCTTGCGCGAGTTGCACGATCACCGCGGCGGTCATCGTCTTCGTGCACGAAGCGATTCGAAAGTAGGTGTTAGTAGTCGGCACGCTCGTCGTGCCGAGTTTCGTGGTGCCGTAGGTGGCCGTAAACTCGCCTTGGGGGGTGCGCAGGAGTATCACGGCGCCGGGAATCAGGAGCCTTCGAGCCGTCGCGGCCAACATCGTTTGGAGCGCAGCCTGACTAATCGGCTTGAGCGCGCCCGTGGCCGTTGACGACACCGGCGTGGATGAGCTCGCGCCAGCGCATACGATCAGCAAGGCGATGCTAAACAACAGGAAGACATTTGGTAGAGGTGGGGGGACGCGAACTCCCCACCCCTTACATGCGAGGTGATTCGGGCACGAAGCGCCGGTTTCACAAGAAAGGCCCCAAAAACGCGAAAAAACCATAGACACCGACCCTTTAGATAGCTTGTCGTTCCAATGGTTTCGACGGCTTTCCAAGCTTTTCCAGAAGAATGGTCGTCAAATGGTCGTCAGGCGCCCGATCGGAACACTGACGGGTCTCGGGTGTGTTTAGACATGCCTCGCGTCAACCACACGACTTTGGAATCCAATAGGCGAAATTTGACAGGCTCGGCAGGGCGCTGATATGGTTAGTTAGCCTAACTAATTACAGGGAGACCATTCTAACGATGCTTACTACCACGGGCCTGTCCTTCGTGATGCTGGGCGCCGCCGATGTCGACGGCACGGCGAGTTTCTACCGCGAGACGCTCGGCTTGACCATGAGCGCGCGCTTTGAAGACTTTGCCTTTTTCGATGCGGGCGGCGTGACGCTCGCCCTCAGCGGCGACCTCGCCAGGCGAACCCCGCCGTCACCGTCGGAAACGTGCGAGTTCGCCTTCGGCGTCGTGAGCGTCGCCGCGGCGTACCAAACGCTGCGCGACCAGGTCGCGTTCGTGAACCAACCCCACCAGGTCAACGCCGAAAACTGGGCAGTCAGCTTTCACGATCCCGAAGGACATCTGCTTTCGTTGTATGGCCCGCAATAGGGCGGTTGCGGACCGGCTACATTCGATCGCGATTCGGATTCTACGTTATGCGCGTGAGACCGATCGCAAATCGGGGTTCGGCCCGGCTCGGCTCTCAGCGCTTTCGGTACTCGTCTACGGTGGGCCGTGCACGTTAGGAGAGCTCGCGCGGGCCGAACAGGTGACTGCGCCAACGATGACGCGCATCGTACAGGGCCTGGAAACCGATGGTTTGGCAGGGCGCGAGCCGTCACCGGACGACGCGCGCGCGTCGATCTTACGCGCGACGGCAAAGGGAAGGAGTGCGCTCGAGCGCGTGCGCCAGGCGCGCTTACGCCGCATCGAAACCTTGCTGGAATCGGCAAGCGCCGATGACGTCGAACGCCTGCACGAAGCTCTCGATGCCGTATTTAGTTAGCTTTGCTCTGGCGCCAAACGGGCATCCGCGGTCAGTAGCAAAGGTTCAAGAGCGCTCAAAACCTAGAATTACGCTTCTGGCGTCGAGCACGCTCGATGTCGCGCTCTCGAAAAGCTGCCAGAGCTCCCCCGCCCACTGACAGAGAAGGCCGGGGTTCCCAAGATTCGTGCCCTGCGCAATCCAAGTAGGCGGTACGGCAAGGGAGGTCCCGCGCGGCACCGTCGAAGATGCCTTCAGGGTCGAGATTGCTCATAGCTTATGATGAAGAAACGCGCGTCAATCGTGACTCTTGCCGCTGTCGTCATTGGACTCGCGGCCCTGCCTGCCGTGGCTCGCACGATCTCTGCGACCGCCGCACCGAGCCAGGGCCCGATTCAAATCTCAGCTTGCCGTGCGACGTACGATTCAGACCAGCTGGTCGTGTTGCTCGACTTCAAGAATGCCGGCGACAAGGTGGCGACGAGCATAGCTTTTTCGTTTACTGCCGAGGACGCCTTCGGGAAATCCCTGCGCTATCTCCAGGTGGCGAGGGCGGGCGAGGTCGCGCCGGGATCGGAAGTCGACAACTGGCTGGGCGCGAGCGTTTCCCTCCCCGGTCCTATCGGCTCCGATCTCACCGACGTGACATGTTCGGTCCAAACGGTCCATTTCAAAGGTGGCGGCGAGTGGCATGCCGAGGACGCGGAGTCGATGCCGGGTTATCCTCCGACGCCGAATCCTGATGGGACGCCGCGGGGCCTCCGCCTTGGCCGTGCTGATCATGTGACCCAGCAGCACATACGTACATAGATTTCTCTGGCCTGAGCCCGCGAAGACCGCGTCGCAGATCTTTCGGACGCGTTTCGCAAGTTTCTTGGTGGAGATGGGGGACTGGAACCCCCGACCCCTTACATGCGAAGTAAACGCCGCTCGAAGCCTAGAGTGCGTACGAAACGCAGGGAATAGTCCATTTTTCTTGCTAGGTCAGGTTTGTCGACGCGGAATTGTCGTCCGCTAGCGTTCGCGATTTCCGCCAGCTTCCGCGTGAACTATCGTAAGATTGTCGTAAGGCCACCCAGCGCGCGACTTACCGCCGAACACAGAGACCCATCTCGTTGTATCGGAGGCCGGGGTGAATATGCGTAGGGCCTGACTCGACGATCGAGTACCCGTTCGCCGTCGGCGTAATTTTCTTCCGGACACCTGAATATGATGAGGTTTCAGAAAATTCGTTATTGAATTCGAGTAAAATGGACCGGTCCTTCCCTACAGTAAAGTAGGCCGCAGCGTAATCGCCCGGTCCACTGGTTCCAAGCATGATGTATTTGTCTATCTTGGGATCATAGCCGTAGTAATCTATGCCCACAGCTCCCTTTTCGGTATAGTGCAGCCACCCATCTTCCGGCGCCGACGTCACGACCGTCCACCTGGCGATTTCCGTCTTGCCGGTCGAGTACGTTATTTTCGAAGTACAAGCAAAGGTTCCGGAAAACCATGAGATTACGTTGAGATGATCGGCAGCGGAAGCTTCGGTCACGCCGGCATCGAGGGCGGGAGGCGTTAGGATCGGCGAAGTCACGGCCATGCTAAAAGCACAAAGCGCCACAATCCTCATTTGACGCGCTACCTTGAAGGTCGGCACCACCAGATTACTGACCGGTATTCGGCAATACGCTGCGGGGCTGAAATTCGGGATCGCCGGTTTGCCACAAGACGAAGGCGAACCAATCTGCTTGGAG
>JASHZC010000022.1 GCA_030042755.1 Vulcanimicrobiota bacterium
ATCAGCGGCACGGCGACGGTGCGCAGCACAATATTCGAGTTTCACGCGGCCCCTGGGAGGCTTCCGGGACAGTAAAACTCGCCGTCAGGGCGTCTTTTGTACGATCGTGTAATCGGTGAATGAGGCCCGAGCGGAAAGCGACTGGCCGGGCATATTGACGCCTACGATACCGCTCGACGGCAGACGAAATCCTTGAATGTCGGCTAGCGTGAGGTTCATGCGAATCTCGCCGCTGCGATACCGCAAGTCGACTTCGCGCGTTGAGTAGCGCGAATCGAGCGTCACGAGCGCTTCCACCAACGGATTCGGGTCTTGCGGATCTTGCTTGCGCGGGTGCAGCGTAAAAGTCGTCATTCCATCGTGAGTATCGGTTGCGACGATGTTGTACTGCTTTGGCCAGATACTTGGATCCAACGGCGAGAGATCGATTTGCTTCATTCCGCGCACGAAGAACGGCATGGAGTTGAATTGCACGACGTAATCCTCGCCGCGAACGTAGCGCCCGTCGCCGTCGATATGAAAGTGAAGCCACGGAAAATGCCGCATTGCCATTGCGACACGCATATGAAACGTATACGCACTGAGCGACGGATTACGATCGGAGGCTAACGCAAAGGACGATTCGCCATCCGGCGTGCCGGTTGGTGATATTCCCAGAAGAACTAGGCATGCACCCGCAAATGCCGCGACGCGAATCATGCTTCAATTGTTCCCCGCGTTAGCGCCGGGATGCGTCGCGTTAGCTAGTCGTAGCTGATGTCGTCGATCGTGTACTCGATCGGCCCGGCGGGCCTATGCACGACGACTCGCTCGCCAACGCGATGATCGGTAAACGCGCGCGCGATCGGAGATTCCCAGCTTATCGCACCATGCGGCGGATCGGCTTCATCCTCGCCCACGATCCGAACGCGCAACTCGCGGCCGCCGGAATCGTGCGCGCGGACGCTAGCCCCAAACTCGACGATCCCGATCGGGTGCGAGGAGGGGTCGACCACGATCGCCGAGTCGATCCGCTCCTGGAAATAGCGTGCCTCGCGACCGTCACCGCCGGCGCGCGCGCGGGCAAGCGCCTCCTTCAGGAGCTCGAGCCCCCTCGGCGTGACGTAGTTTGGCAGGACGCTCACCGGACGGTCGAAACGGGGTTCCGGACCGTCGCTATCGTCCTTCACGAATGCGCGGCTCATCGATTTGCCTCCGCGGCGCGAGTGTTCCCCGGTACGAGTGTGATGTTCTCCAGTATTTCGCGCTTTGTCTCGGGCACCCCCCGCTTGACCACGACGATGGTCACGATGCAAAGAACCGCATAGATAGCGAACGTCGCCGACCGGCCGAACGAGTGCACCATCGTCAGAAAGAACGCAGAAACCAGAAAATTCGCCGCCCAGTTTGCGAGCGTGCATATGCTCATTCCCAAAGCGCGCGATTGCAGCGGAAAAATCTCGGAGATCAAGAGCCAGAGAATCGGCCCCAGGCTATACGCAAACGAGCCGACGTAGACCATCAAACTTACCAGCGCAATGCCGCCGAGCGAACCCTGCAGATGCGGTTGCGCAAATGCGTATGAGAGCACCGCCAGGGCTAAGAACATGCCTGTGCACCCTGCGTAGAGCAACGGCTTGCGGCCGACTCCGTCGACAAAGAAGATCGCAACGAGCGTAAGCAGCACGTTGACCGCGCCGACGAGTGCGGTTGCGAGAATCGATGCTTCGTCGGAAGCGATACCGGCCATCTGAAAGACCTGGGGTCCGTAGTAAATCACGGTGTTGATGCCCGTAACTTGCTGCAATACTGCAAGCGCAACGCCCAGCACGAGCGCACTGCGAACTGCGGGCGTTCGAAAGGCTTCGAAACCGGAGCTTCTCGTTTGCAGCGACGCTGCGATGGCGCGCTCTTCCGTCGCGACCTCATCGTGACCGGCGATGCGCTTGAGTTCGTCGCGCGCAGCCTCGCGTTTGCCTAATTTAAAGAGGTAGCGCGGGCTTTCAGGCAGCGGGATCATCCCCACGATCAGCACCAACGACGGTACGATCGCAAGCCCGAGCATCCAGCGCCAAGAACCCGACGGAGCTAACACGTAATCGATGAGAAAAGCTCCGAGAATGCCGACGGTTATCGCGAACTGGTAGAGCGAGACGAGCGCCCCGCGGACGTCGGCCGGGGCAACCTCCGAAATGTAGAGCGGGGCGACGACCGAGGATAGACCGATTGCAAAGCCGACGATGAGCCGGCCCGTCAGCAGTACGGCGATTGTCGGCGCACCGGCCGAGATCAGCGCACCGGCGCCAAAGATGATACCGGCGACGAGCAGCGTCGTGCGCCTTCCGATACGATCCGCGAGCGCGCCGGCACAGGCCGATCCGACGATCGCGCCGATCAAGACGATGCTGATCGCGAATTCTTGCAGGCCCCGCGTCAAAGAAAATTCGCGGGCGATAAAGAGAATTGCACCCGAAATCACGCCCGTGTCATACCCGAAGAGTAATCCACCGAGGGCGGCGACCGACGCAACCAAAAGGACGAACGGCCTCATGCGAGCGCTTTCGGGAGCCGACGGCGAAGGCCCCTCCATGCAACAAGCGCTGGTAATTCAACGCAACGGTCGAGTCGTGCACGACGAGTACGAAAACGGCTTTAGCGCAAAGATGCCGCACGCACTGTACAGCGGGACGAAAAGCTTTTGGGGCATTGCGGCGCTCGAAGCGCAAGCCGATGGTTTGCTCCACCTCGACGATCGCGTCAAAGACGGCATAACCGTTCGTATGCTGCTGAACCTCACGGCCGGTTATGGTTTCGGCGGCCTCGGCAGTGCGGTTCCCACGTACGAACGCGCGCTCGAGATCGTTCCGAAGAATCCGCCCGCAACGACGTTTACCTACGGCGGAATTCCGCTCCAGGTGTTCGGCTGGTATTTCGCATCGCGGCTGCGCGATCGAAAACAGACGCCGCACGACTATCTCCGCGAAAAAGTGCTCGCACCGGCCGGGGTCGAGATCGCGTCGTGGCGTACGTTGAAAGACGGCACGCATCCGTTGCCGACGGGCGCGCAGCTAACCGCACACAATTGGCTGCTGTACGGTGCGTACGTGCTCGCGCATCGCAAGCGTTTCGCCGAAGCGTTCGTCGGTACGGCGTGCAATGCGCGCTACGGACTGGGCTGGTGGCTCGGCGGGCCAAAACTTCCCGGCGATCTCTTCTACGCAAGCGGAGCCGGCGGTCAAGGAATGTACGTCATTCCTTCGCTCGAGGCGGTCGCGGTGCGATTCGGCAGCGGAAGTCCGCCGAGTCACCCCGCGACCGTGAAAAAGATCCTCGCCCTTATGGACTAACCGGTTTCGCTCCGTCGATCGGTTTGCCGCCGGAGGATTGCAAGCTCTTCGACAACGTTTGCAGCGATGCGACGTAGCTATTGTATTTTTCAAACGCCGCTGCATACGCCGTGTCGAAGCGCGACGCGAGGTCGAGTTGCGCCGCCGTCGGCGGTTGCGCTGCGCCGAATCCGGTGCGCGGTATCTGTTCGCGCAGCGACCCCGGATGTTCTACCTCGTCCTCGTCATTGTGGAAGTCGGCGGTAAACGTCGAGAACACGTCTTGCCACGTCGTTTTCGCCGTAGCGACCTGCGACTGCAACCCTGCGTCGCTCGGTTTGGCTGCGTCGAGCGATTTCTTGATCGCGTCGAGGTTATTGAGCACGTCGTCGATCTGTCCGTAG
>JASHZC010000219.1 GCA_030042755.1 Vulcanimicrobiota bacterium
ATTGTCAGCGCGAAACGGCGGTGTTGAACAAGCTCTACGAGGCGTACGGTTCGCGCGTTGCGTTCATCGCGATTCCCGGAAGCGATACGGGCATGGATGGCGCCTCGCCGGAGTCAACGCTCGACGTGCTCGAGTTTCAGAAACGATTCAACGTGCAATATCCGATCAGCGCGTACGATCCAAATCTGACCGTTGCCAAGCTTTATTTGAAGGGCGGCTATCCGACGATTGCCGTCATCGACCGCAACAAAACCATTGCCTATCTCAACAGCGGCGAAGTTTCGTTCGACGAACTCGCCGCCGCCCTCGATAAAGTATTGAAGTAAAGCTTCGCGATTTAGTCGCCGGGCGGGAAGGCGTAGTTCGGCGGGGGCACGGTCGGCGTCCCGATTTCCAGCACGACTTGCTGGTGCGATTTCAATGGGATGAGGCGCAAATCGCCGTCGTACGGCGTGCCGTTCACGTAAGCGACGACTGAGCCTCTCAGTCCGGCGACGTTATCACGTGATAGCGGCTGTCCCCAAATATCGAAAAGCATGCCCAGGTCGAATCCGGCGCTGCCCGCGGGGGCAAGCGTCGGCGACTCGACATGGATGATACCGTCGGGCGCGTGCGTGTGGATCCAATACAGACACCCTTGCGGCGGCACCGCAGCAAAGCCGATCAAACGCGGTACTTGTACTTGCGTGCCGCGATAGAAGATCGACAAATGCGTGTGCACGTGCAGCGTTCCGTATTCCATCCCACCACACGTGATGCCGTCGATCGGCTGGCCTTGACCTCCGACCTGGGTGTCCGCTAGTATCTTCCCGCCTTTGATCAGCGGCTTGCCGAGCGTCTCGCCGTCGGCCAACTGAATCGGCTTCGAGGTCGGGACGCTCGAAGGCGCCGGCGTCGGCGTCGCATAGGCCTGCGTGATCGCGCGCTGTTGCATCCAGTTCATAAACGCGAAGACGGCAATTACAACGACGACGAGCGCGGCCGCGCTGATGTAGACGATCATCATTGGATCGCGCTTGGGCGGCGGGGCGGAGCCGCCGCGTGCCTGACGCCGACGCTCGGAACGGGAATTTGACATCAAACCTGCCTATCGGACGGAGAGAGCTTCTTGCTGCGCGGGGTCGAGCGTACGAGCCGGCACGAGATAATTGGAAACGTAGTCGTGCACCGCGTCTGCAAGCGGGGTGAGCGGGCCATGGTATCCGCCGGCGCGCAAGCGTTCGGTGCGCGCCTTCGTTGAGTACTGGTACTTCGCGCGCAACGTTTCGGGCATATCGATGAATTCGATTCGTTCCGGTAACGAGAGCGCCGAGAAGATTGGGCGAACGAGTTCGAGCCACGTCTGCGCTTTGCCCGAACCGATGTTGACGATCCCGGCAAGGTCGCTCTGTGCGACGTGCAGCGTCATTTCGACGGCATCCTTGACGTAAATGAAATCACGCCGCTGCTCCCCATCCGCGAATTCTGGGCGGTAGCTCTTGAACAACTTCACGCTGCCGCTCTCACGAATTTGGCCGTAGGCCTTATTCACGACACTGCGCATGTCGCCCTTATGATCTTCGTTGGGGCCGAAGACATTGAAGTACTTGAGGCCGACAATGCGATCGTTCAGCCCGTTTCGCTGCGCGTAGAGATCGAAGAGCTGTTTTGAATATGCGTACATGTTCAAGGGGCGCAGCGTGCGTAAGTCCGCTTCGTCGGAAAGATCGTCCTCGAGCGAGCCATACGTCGCCGCCGACGATGCATAAACAAATCGCGAGCCGAGATCGAGTCCCCAATGCGCGAGTTCTTTCGTGTACTCGTAGTTATTGCGCATCAGATAATCGGCGTCAGTCTCGGTGGTCGAGGAGCACGCCCCCAAATGAAAGACGGTGCCGATCTCCCCGTAGTAACCGCGCCGCTCGCCGACAACCTGCAAAAACTCGTCGGCATCCACGTAATCGTCGAAACGCAGAGGCACGAGGTGCTTCCACTTTTCGGAACGATCGAGCCGGTCGACGGCAATGATACGTTCGAGCCCGTGTCTATTGAGTGCCCAAATGACCGCGCTTCCGATGAGGCCGGCGGCGCCGGTTACAACAATGGGCCGGTCCGAAATGTCGTGCATTGCGAAGCGGCCTATTCACCGCCCGAAAACGCCGGGTCCTTCCTTGAAAGCGATGGAAAGCGATATCGTCAGTGCGCGCAGGCGGCGCAAACACCGAAGAGCGTGACCGCGTGCGCGCGTACGCGGAATTTCGGGGGCACGAGCTTGCGGATATTGTCCACGCAGCCCCCGATGTCGAAAACGCGGTCGCACTTTTCGCACTGAAAATGGTGATGGTGCTCCTTGTCCGACCGCTCGTATCGAACGGGCTCACCCGGAATTTCCACGGCGGCGATCCAGCCCTCGTCCAACAGCGAAGCGACCGCTCGATAGACGGTCGCCACGCCGAGACCCTCTGCCGCTCCAGAAGCAGTTTCGAGGAGCTCGTTCACGCTGAGAGGACGTTCGGCACGCTCTAGAGCGCTACGCACCGCCTCGCGTTGTTTGGTTTTTCGATTATTTTGAATTGCAACGGGGTTTCTCTTGACCACTTGATAATGATAATGTATTATCACAAAAAGTGCAACTGAGTATGAAGCGAGAGACAAGGACGAACTGGGTCCCCGCTCTGGCAGCGCCGATAGCGGTTCTCAGCCATATTTTGTCCGAGACGTTGGCAAGCGGTCGCAATCTGCTGTCGGTTGCCCAAGAGCCTTCGCACTTCGTCATGCTCGTCGTGGCTATCGTCGCGATGCCGCTGTGGTTCCGTGCCGCGACGGCGCGGCGGCTTGGCGAGGCGCTGTTTGGATTTGTTGCTCTTTCGCTGCTGGTCGAGGGTAACGGGCTTGGCGCAGCCGCACTCGTCGCGGCGCTTGCAATTTCGGCGATCATCAGCTGGCTTAGCGGACTGGCAATCTGCGCTGCAGTCGCCGCTCCGGCCGCAGGCGTTTCGATCGGCGCCGAGCCGCGTCGCGTCGCGATGTTGCCGCCAGCCGTAGACCTTCCTGGGCCATACTATGCATTCGTATCCTCGCGCGGCAATCGTCCGCCTCCGCTCCTCGCATAACGACGCGCGCTAACTAAGCACACACCTTCACATCGAGGAGCCCCATGATTCGATTCATGGCAGCGCCGCTCGTCGCGGCGTTCTATCTGATGCCGATTGCGGCAATCCTATGTACTTCGCCGGCGCTTGCCGGCAACAGCAGCGCGTTCCTTTCCGGCGCCGTGATGGAAAACGGGCGTCCGGTCGAGGGCGCGCAGGTTACGGCGTCTGGAAACAACAGCGTGTATCGTGCCACAACCGACAGCAGCGGCCGCTTTCGATTTCCTCCGCTCACCCTCGGCTCGTACAAAATACTCGTGACGTACGGCAAGGCGACGGGCGGTGCACAGGTCGATCTTACGCTGGGCGGCGCAAATCTCACGATTCCCATTTCGGACCTCAGGCAGATCGCTGCGGTTTCCGTCAATTCGGCGACCACGGTACGCGGCAGCGGGAGCGACGTCGTGCTCAACAGCAAGTCGCTGACACAAATGCCGTACTACAACAGTCCCAACGCCTTCTCGGTGATGGAGACGCAGCTACCCGGCGGCGCTCAAGGCGCGAATGGTGTCGTTCACATGAACGGCGATCACGGAGTCATCGACTATCAGCTCGACGGCGTGATGCTGCCCGAGGAACTCAATCGCGACATCGGCGGCGAGATCGATTTGAGCGACCTCTCCTACGTCGATCTCATCGAGGGCGCGTATCCCGCACAGTACGGCTTGAAATTCGGTTCCGTGTTCAACTTGCAAACGCGCGCCGGAACCGGGCCGGCCGGCATGGATGGGAATGTCTCGTACGGCTCCTACGCCACGGTCAACTCGACACTCGGTTACCATGCGCCGCTTGCCGGCGGCGGCGGTTATGATATCGCGATCTCCGGAATGCAGACCGACCGCGGACTGGATCCACCGGATTTTGATTCTCCGCATAACGATGCGAGTTCGGTGAGCCAATTCATGCGTTTCACGCTTCCCGGCGGAACGAACAATTACACCAACGTCACGTTCATTCACAACATATCGACGTTCCAGATTCCAAACGACGTGCAGTTCGGTGAGCCGGCCGATAACGACGACAGCGAGAATCAGGAAGATACCTTTCTCTCGATCCAATTCCATCATGCAGTAGGCGATACGGGCGCGTGGAGTTTCGGGCCGGCGTTCAAGTCGTCGAACATTCAGGATTTCGGCGACCCGGAGGGAGACTGGGCCTACGGCGAAGCGTTAAACCAGACGCCACCGCCATTCGGCAACGGCGGCACGTCGAGCGACTGCGCCGACCCGAGCGAAGTCGTGAAGAACAATCCGGCGGCATTCGCGACGACGTGCGGGGTCTCGCTTAGCGACAATCGCACTGCGCTCGATTACATCATGCAGGGCGACTTCACGCGCAATTACGGAGATCACACGTTCCAAGCCGGCGCAACCTACGATGCTACGCTGGTCGACAAGTACTATGCGGTAACGTTGCAACCGGACAATTTCCTTTCGCCGATTCTGACGCCGGGAACGCCGGACGCGCCGGCGACGGTTGTCGACGACGCTCCGAACCAAGGCAATACCTATTCGACGTACGCGCAAGACAATTGGCGTATCTCGCCATTCTGGGAAGTCGACTACGGCCTTCGATATGACTTCTTCAATATCGCTTCGACGGCGTTCCCGAGGGAAGGATTCGGATCGTTTAGCCCGCGCCTAAAGCTAACGCACTTCTGGTCAAATCGCGCGAGCATCTATGCCTACATCGGCCGGTTCTTCGAGCCGTTCTCATTCGAGAACGTGAGCCCGGCTGCGGCGCAGTTGCTGAATCTGCCGCTCCAACGGTCGGTGGCTTCATTCGACTTGTTACCGGAGCGCGATACGGATCTCGAGCTAGGCGGTCACGTGCCGCTCGGTCGCGGCGACCTCGGATTCCGCGTTTGGCAGAAGAACGCCAACGATCTGATCGACGACACGCAAGTCGGCGTGACGCTGCTGCACCAGGACATCAATTACGTGTTAGGCCGCTTGTCGCAGGAAGCTATCAACTACACGGAGCCGCTCGCACGTGAAGGCCGCGCCTACCTTGCGGTGGCACACGTGATCTCGCTCAACAGCGGATGCGAAACGCAGCTTTTGGCCCCGTGTTTCGGGGCGCCGACCGGGTACACGCCGGCAGACCACGAGCAGCGCTGGACCGTCAACGGTGGCGTCCTGTTCCCGGATCTTCGCGGGGGATGGTTCTCGATGGACGGCTATTATGGCAGCGGCTTGTCATCCGCGTACTGTCAGCCTGCAAACCTCTTGTGCAAGGAGACGCCGCACACCATTTTCGACGTCGAAAAAGGCGTAGCGGTCGGTCCTCACACGGCGCTGTATCTGGACATCCAGAACATGTTGAACGACCGATACTATGTCACGTTGCTGAACGCGCAGGGCAATCATTACGCTGCCCCACGCATGTTCACAACGGGCGTCCGCT
>JASHZC010000220.1 GCA_030042755.1 Vulcanimicrobiota bacterium
TTGCGCGCAATGGATTAGACATGCCGCTGCTCGTCGCGCCATCGACGAAATCGGAGCGCGCGAAGCGCATTGCAGAGCGGAGCAGCGGGTTCATCTACGTCGTTTCGCGTCTTGGCGTCACCGGCGCCGGTACGCAACCGTCGACGCAGGCGATGCGTGGCCAGATCGAGATGCTGCGCGGCATTACAACCGCGCCACTCGCCGTCGGCTTTGGAATCAGCGAGCCCGCGCACGTCCGCGCGGTCGCCGGATTGGCCGACGGGTTCATCGTCGGTAGCGCGCTCATCGACGCGTACGCCGGTACGCGAGGCAAGGAAGCGGCAGCTCGTGTCCTGAATTTTGTGAATCCACTTGTTGGGAGTGCGTCGTATGCGGGGGTGTAATGGATCGCGCCGGATTCCTATGTGCAGCGGCGCTGTCGGTCGCAGCAACCGGCATACCGAAGTCGACGCCGGCGCCCCAGACGCGAACGTGGGACACATGCGAAAAGAATCCCATTCTTCCGTACGATCGGCCGCTCGACATGACGATGCAGGTGCTCGACGGCCCGGATTTCCATTTGCGCGACTATCGCGGCAGCGCCGTCTTACTAAACATTTTTGCGACGTGGTGCGGGCCGTGCAACATGGAACAGCCGGGCTTAGTGACGATCGCCGGACGGTACAAGGATAAAGGCCTGGCCGTTATCGGCGTCGACGACCGCGAAGAAGATAACGACGTGCGTGCGTATCGCAAGAAATACGGGATTACGTACCCGATCGCGATGGACCGCCGCGGCGGCTTCACGCGAGCATTGCAGGTCGGAACGCAGAATATCAGCGTCGAATTTCCCGTGACGCTCTTCATCACGCCTGCCGGCTTTCTGTACTGTTACGTTCGCGGCAACATGACGTCGGACGAGCTCGACTACCGCATACGGAAATTTCTCGCCGACGAACCACCGATCGTGAATCCGTCGCTATCGCCCTCACCCAGCCCAACGTCCTCAACGTAGCGTCTTGCGCATGAGCATCGCGTCCCACATTTCGCCGTTCGCGCGCGAGATTTGCGTAGCCGCCGCGTCGATTTCGACAAAATCCAATTTGCGATAGAGTGCGAGCGCTCGGGTGTTGTGTGGAAAGACCAGCAGCGAGAGGTGGGGGATTCCGCGCGAACGCGCCCAGTCGGTCAGCCGTTCGAGCAGCGCGCGCCCGATGCCCACGCCACGATGGGACGAGCCGACGAGCATGCCGACGGTATGCCCGTAGGGGTCGTGCCGATACTCCGTCGCGACGCCGACGACGCGCCGGTTGACCACCGCGACGAACATTCCGTTGCCGTTCCCGAGCAAGAAAACGAACATGTCGCGATACTTCTCGCGATCGTAACCCGGCTCGGTACCGATCCAAAGGCGCTCGGCGGAAACGTCATCGAAGAGCCGCAGAACGGCCTCGATGTCGCCGAGCTCCATTGCCCGAATCGAGAACGCCATGTCGCCGAATTTGCGGCAAGGCGGCGCGACCCCCGCTGCGGAAAAATGCACCTATGACGACAACCCTCGAACGCACGATTCCACCCTTTAAGAACGAGACCGTACATTCGTTCCAAGACCCCGCCGATGCGGCCGCCATGCGAACCGCCCTCGCCACGGTCAAGAAGCGATTCGGCCGCCATTACCCCCTGGTAATCGACGGCGAGCATATCGAGACCGAGAAGAAGATTCGCTCGCTGAACCCGGCACGCCCCGAAGAGATCGTCGGCTTGACCAGCTCCGCCTCGAAAGAACAGGCAAACTCGGCGATCGATGCTGCCGCTCGCGCTTTCGAATCGTGGAAGCGCAGGCCGGCTGCGGAACGCGCGCAGTTCTTGTTCGATGCGGCCGCTCGTCTTCGCGAGCGCCGCTTTGAATACGATGCGCTTCTCGTCTACGAAGTTGGCAAGAGTTGGCCCGAAGCCGATGGTGATATCGCCGAGGCCATTGACTTCCTCGAATTTTATGCGCGCGAAGCGCTACGCTACGCGCGGCCGCAACCGGTCGTTCCGATCGAGGGCGAGCAAAACGAGATGGTATACATCCCGCTCGGCGTCGGAGCGGTCATACCGCCGTGGAACTTCGCCGGAGCCATCATGATGGGCATGACTTCGGCAGCGATCGTCACCGGAAATACGGTCGTGCTCAAACCGTCGAGCGATTCGGCGATCATCGCCGCCTGGTTTGTCGATCTGTTGCACGAGATCGGCCTTCCGAGGGGCGTCGTGAATTTTGTTCCCGGATCGGGCAGCGAAATCGGCGACCTGATCGTCGGCCATCCACACATTCGTTTCGTTTCGTTCACCGGATCCAAAGAAGTCGGCCTGCACATCAACGAGCTCGCCGCGAAACCGCAGGCGGGGCAGAAGTGGATCAAGCGTGTCGTGGCGGAGATGGGCGGAAAAGACTCGATCGTCGTAGCTGGGGACGCGAACCTCGATGCCGCCGTTGAAGGCGTGGCTGTTTCGGCGTTTGGATTTCAGGGACAGAAATGTTCGGCGTGTTCCCGCGCCATCGTCGACGCGTCGATCTACGACGAATTCCTGTCCAAGCTGAAGGAACGCGTAAGTGCAATTTCCGTCGGCGATCCGGCAGAGCAATCTACGCAGATGGGACCGGTGGTCAACGCGGGCGCGCTCAAATCGATCTCCGAGTATATCGAGGTGGGAAAGAAAGAGGGCCGTTTGGTCGCCGGCGGCAACCGCGTCGGCAGCGAGGGCTACTTCTTGGAACCCACGGTCATCGCCGACGTGGATCCGAAGGCCCGCATCGCTCAGGAAGAGATCTTCGGACCGGTACTGGCGGTGATCAAAGCCGACGATTTCGACCATGCCATGCAAATAGCGAACAACACGGAGTTCGGCTTGACGGGTTCGCTGTACACCACCGACGATCGGAAGATCGCTCGTGCGAAGGAAGACTTCTTCGTCGGCAACCTGTATTTCAATCGCAAGAGCACCGGTGCGTTCGTCGGCGTGCATCCGTTCGGCGGGTTCAACATGTCGGGTACCGACAGCAAGGCGGGTGGTCCCGATTATCTGCTGTTGTTCATGCAGGCGAAATCGATATCACGCAAGCTGAAGTAGCGACTTGAAGGAGCTTCGTCTCGTTGCCAAGGCGGACCGCAGAGTCCGCCTTGGTCACAATTGGATCTTTTCGAATGAAGTTGCGGCCGACGTTACACCGCTCGCGGCATTTTCTCCGGGCGAACTCGCACGTGTTGTCGACGCAGGACGCAATCCGGTCGGGATCGCGTATGTCAACCCCAATGCGTTGATCTGCGCGCGCGTTCTCACGAGGGACGTACGCGCCACGATCGATCAAAAGTGGTTTTCGGCACGCATTCTCCGCGCGCTCGAGCTGCGCGCGTGTATCTACGAAGCACCCTACTACAGACTAGTCTACGGCGAGTCGGACAGCCTGCCGGGCTTCGTCGTGGATCGATATGGCGATATTTGCGTCGCGCAGCTCAACACGGCAGGCGCGATGTCGCTTCGGGAGCCGTTCGTCAGCGCGCTTGCCGAAACGATTGCTCCAAAAGGACTGTTGCTCCGCAA
>JASHZC010000221.1 GCA_030042755.1 Vulcanimicrobiota bacterium
CTTCCTGTAGCGATCGATGTTGCCGGCTTGCCCGCGCCCGTGTACGGAACGCTCGTCAACATCTCGGAGAACGGATGCCGTCTCCGCTCGCTCATTTTGATCGATCGCCAACGCGACGTCGTTTTCGACCTTCGTCGCACCGGACACCGCCCGCTTCGTCTGCGCGGACGGATCGTGACCCGCGGCGCACCCGCCACTGGAGGCGGATACGAATACGGGGTAACCTTTACTCTATCCGGCGCCGAACGCTCGGTGCTCGCCGATGAGATCCGCGAGATGCAGCGCCGCGAGGGAGTGTCGCGCGCTGCGAAGCGCGTTCTCACCAAATCATTACCGAAGACCGCGAAACAACGTCGCGACAGCGTTCGAACGTTCGTTGCGTTCCCGGTGCGTTACCGCCTAGGGAGTAAACCGGTTGTCGTGGCGGAAGCGACCGACGTGTCCGCCGGCGGCCTTCGTCTGATCTGCAACGATGACTTGGACTACGGCTGGGCAATCGAGCTTCGTTTCACTCTTCCCGGAGATTGCCTATGGGCGTTTCCACCCGCGGAGGAACGAGTCGAGATCACGCCGTTCGGTGCGCGCCGGATTCATGTACCCGATAATCGCCGACCGTTCGAGGAAATGGTAATCCACGGACGGGTCGTCTCGCGCTTTCAACCAACGTACGGCCGTGACGTATACGGCGTGCAGTTTACCGACATCGATGGATACCAACGCGAGGAAATCGCGCGCTTCGTGCACGCGGTGCAACTCGCAAAGCTACGGATGCAATAACTGGAAAGGCACGGAGGTTCACCATCATGAGTTGGATTCCCAAAAAGAACGCAGCGTCGCCGGTTCCCGCGACCGTCAACGTTCGAACGTTGGGTCACTCGCTCGAGCAGCCGATCGTCATGAGCGTTCGGCGTCTGCCCGCTCCCGTCTACGCGACCTTGATCGAGATCAACGCCCACGGGGCGCGGATCCGGTCGTTGGTCCTCATGGATCGCGGTGCAGAAATCGAATTCGATCTTGAGCTTCCGGGGACTGCGCCGATCACGATCGCCGCACGCGTCGAGCACCGGCGAAATGCCGCATCCGGCGCGCGCTTCGAGTATCAGATCTCGTTTGCGCTCATGACCGAGTCGCAGATCGACGTTCTCGCGCGCGCGGTCCGCGAACTAGAACGCCGCGCCGCAGCGTCGCGCACGATTGCCCAGTCGATCGACGCGATGCCGACGACCGACAGCAATCGCCGCGGCAGTTATCGAGCCCTCGCAGCTTTCCCGGTACGCTACCGGCGCGAAGGCGATCAGTGGGCGGAGGGCCGCGTTATCGACATCTCGGCGACGGGTCTGCGCATCACGACAACTGAAGTGATTGCAATCGGGACGCAGCTCGACATCCGGTTTAGGCTCCCAAGCGATGTCCTCGACGTCTATCCCGAGGAGACGCTCGTCCTGGATGTTTCACAGAACGCGCCGCGTCAACTGCCGGGACGTCCGGACATGCGACGTCCGTTCGAGGAGATGGCGCTGCGCGGGCGCATCGTGACGGGTTTCCAACCGATACGCGAGCGGCCGGTGTACGGACTTGCGTTCGTCGAGATCGACGGCTATCAGCGCGAGGAGATCGCCCGATTCACGCACGCCCTGCAGCTCTCGAAAATTCGCGGCAAGTAAGGTCCCTTTATCGCAGCGCGATAAGGGCAACGCCGGCGAGCGCGAATGCGACGCCCGCCTGCTGTACGCGCGCAAGACGTTCGTGCAGAAAGACGCGTGCGAGAAACACCGTGCTTGCCGGATACAGCGACGTAAGCACGACGGCAATCGACAGATAGCCGTTGAACGTCGCAAGAACGTAGAGCGCGTTGGCCGTTATGTCGAGCATTCCGCAGCCCGCGATCAGCGGCCAATCTCCGCGGTCCGCCCGTAGTGGGGTACGCGTGGCGAGGGCGATCGCGAGCAAGGCGCCGATCGCGCCGGCGCGGGCTGCGACCAAATTTTCCAAGCGCGCGGCGGGATGCGTGTGCGCCAGAAAGATGTAGAAACCGCCGAGCAGCACCCCCGAGGCCAGCGCTTCGCGCACCCCGGCTGTTGCGATCTGACGCGTGCCGTGCCGCTCCTCCGATAACGAGATAAGCACGATCGCCACCAGCGACAATGCGATTCCGGCGATCTGCGGCGGCGAAAGATGTTCGCCGCGCGCCACGCTGACGGCGAGCGGAACTGCCGCCGCGACCACCGCCGTGATCGGCGAGACCACGCCCATTCTCCCAATCGACAACGCGTGGTAGAGCAACGCGACCCCCACGCCGCCGCACATTCCGCCGAGCGCACCGAAGAGATAATCGGCTTGCACGGCATGCGCCGGCATGAACACGCGCACGACGAGCAGCAGAGCAAAACCGGTGGCCTGGGAAAACAGCGTGACGGCCAGCATCGCCGAACGCCGCGTTGCAAGTCCTCCGCAAAAATCGGCCGCGCCGTAGAAAAGTGCGGCGGCGAGACTCAATGCGATGCCGATCGGCGCTAGACTTCCATGACGACCGGGATCACGACGGGGCGCCGTTTCGTGCGCGCGTGGATCGCCCGTGCCAACGTGCTGCGGATATGTTCCTTAACCGTGTTCACGTCTCGGATCCCCTCGACCGACACTTCCGCAATCGCACCACGCAACTCGGCGCGCAGATCGTCGATCACGTGGTCGGATTCCGGAAGGAAGAACACGCCTTTCGAGATGAGGTCGGGATCGCCGATAACGCGTGCCTCTTCGGCATCGATCGTCACAACGGCGACCACGATCCCATCGTTTGAAAGCGCCTTGCGATCGCGCAATACGGCTTCACCGACATCGCCGATACCCGTGCCGTCCACGAGCACGTTGCCGCCGTACGTCTTACCGATCTTGTCACCGTACTCTCGCGTGAATTCGAGAACGTCGCCATCCTCTGCGATGAAAACATTCTCGGCTTCGACTCCCGTCTGCACGGCAAGACGCCCGTGCTGCACGAGCATCCGGTACTCTCCGTGGACCGGCATGAAAAACTCGGGGCGCACGAGGTTGAGCATCAGCAAGAGCTCCTCTTGCGATGCGTGACCGGAGACGTGCGATCGTCCGTCGGTACCGTGAATTACCGTCGCGCCGAGCTTGTACAGATTGTTGATCGTTTTGTAGACGCTTTTTTCGTTTCCGGGAATCGGCGTAGCGCTCACGACGACCGTGTCGCCGGGCACGATTCGAAAGCGCTTATGGTCGCGCACGGACATGCGCGAAAGACCGCTCATCGGTTCGCCTTGGGAGCCCGTCGTCATTACGACGATCTGCTCCGGCGGGAAGTTGTCGACGTCTTCGATCTTGATCGTGGTGGCTGCGGGAATCCGTAAATAGCCCAGCTCCGAAGCGAAATGCACGACGTTCTGCATCGAGCGCCCGAGAAACGCGATCTTTCGTCCGAAACGCGTCGCGTGGTCGACGGCCTGCTGAATGCGGGGCACGTTCGAGGCAAACGATGCGATGACGATGCGGCCTTTGGCGCGCTGAAAGATCGCGGTGAACGCTTCGCCCACGATCCGTTCGGAAAGCGTATGCCCAGGGCGCTCGGCGTTGGTCGAGTCGGAGAGCATGCAGAGCACGCCCTCCTCGCCGATACGCGCGATCCGTGCAAAGTCGGCCGGCTTCCCGTCGAC
>JASHZC010000222.1 GCA_030042755.1 Vulcanimicrobiota bacterium
GGGTCGGGACGCATCCTATCGATCAGACGAGCTGACGGCGATCCCGTCGAATACGGAGCGGTGCTCTTCGACATCGATCGCGGGTAAACGGCTCTAAAAGTAGAGGACGAACGCCATTTTCACCAAGGTTCTCATTGCCAATCGCGGCGAGATCGCGCTGCGCATCAATCGCGCCTGCCAAGAGCTAGGCGTACGAACCGTCGCGATTTTTTCCGAAGCGGACCGCGAGTCGCTGCACGTGCGTCAAGCCGACGAAGCATTTTGCGTCGGACCCGGGCCCGTGCCGCGCTCGTACCTCAACATTCCCAATATCATTTCCACTGCGCTCATCACCGGCTGCGACGCGATTCATCCGGGGTATGGCTTTCTGGCAGAGAACGCGCGGTTTGCGCAGATCTGCGCCGACCACGGACTGACGTTCATTGGGCCAAGACCGGACGTCATCGCGTCGATGGGCGACAAGGCCACTGCCAAGCGCGTGATGCGCGAGGCCGGCGTTGCGACGACGCCCGGCACCGACATTCTCGAGTCGGTTGGCGATGCGCTGCGCGAAGCAGAGCGAATCGGGTATCCGGTTCTCCTCAAGGCGACCGCCGGCGGCGGGGGCAAAGGCATGCGCGTCGTCGAGAGCCCGAGCGAAATGGAGCGCGCATACGCAAGCGCGACGGCGGAAGCTGAAGCCAGCTTCAAAGACGGTCGCGTGTACATGGAAAAGCTCATCATCGATCCGCGCCACATCGAGGTGCAAGTTCTTGGTGACGAATTTGGTAACGTGGTGCATTTGGGCGAGCGCGATTGCTCGATGCAGAAGCCCTCGCATCAGAAACTGATCGAGGAATCCCCGGCGCCGCACCTCTCGGATTCCACGCGATCGGCACTCTTGGAGATGGCCGTGCGCGCGTGCAAGCACGTGCGCTACAACAACGCGGGAACGCTCGAGTTTCTCGTCAGCGGCGAAAACGTGTACTTCATGGAGATGAACACCCGCATTCAGGTCGAGCATCCCGTTACGGAAATGGTGTATAGCGTCGACTTGGTCAAGGAGCAAATTCGCATCGCTGCGGGCGAGCCGCTCGGCTACGCGCAACACGACCTCGCACTACGCGGGCACGCAATCGAGTGTCGCATCAACGCCGAAGATCCGTACAATGGCTTCGCACCGCAGGCCGGAACGCTGACGAAGGTCGTGTTTCCCGGCGGGCCCGGCGTTCGCGTCGACACGCACGTTTTTTCCGGTGCGCTCGTACCACCGTACTACGACTCGATGATCGCCAAAGTCGTCGCATTTGGCGCTTCGCGCGAAGCCGCAATTGCGCGGATGGAACGCGCGCTGCGTGAAACCGTCATCGAAGGCGTGAGTACCACGATAGGCTATTGTTTGGAAATCTTGGCCGAACCAAAATTCCGTGAGGGCCGTTACGACATCGGTTTCTTGCCCAGCATGCTGGCCGGCGCGGCGATTGGAGCGCGCTGAAGTGCCTTCACGCAGGGAGGGACGGGAAGCCGCGTTGCAAGCGCTCTATGCGATCGTCGTCGGACGTCGCGACCCCGGCGACGCGCTGACCGAACTTGTCGGGAGCAACGCCGAAACGGACTATCGCGGCTTTGTCAAAGACCTTGTCACGGGCACGCTCGATCATGCTCAAGAGGCCGACACCTTGCTGGCGCCGCTTTTGGAGGGATGGACGATCGAACGATTGCCCACCATCGACCGTTTGCTCTTAGAGATGGGGACATTCGAACTTTGCCATCGTCCGCAAACGCCGCGCGCGGTGGTGATCAACGAAGCGGTCGAGCTGGCAAAGAAATTCTCGACCGAGGACTCCAATCGCTTTGTCAACGGCGTATTGAATGCTATCGCGAAAGAAACGACGCAAACGTAAGGCGAAGGCCGGCTCAGGCAGCTGGCTTCGCGGTGCGTTCATTTTTTTGCTGTTGGTGGTACTCTTCGGTGCCGGATTGGTGGCCGGAATCATCGCAGCGTACTCGCGCAATTTGCCGGACATCAGCCGTCTGGCAGATTATCAGCCGGCAACGTCGACGCGCATCTTCGCGCGGGACGGAACGCTGCTCGCTTCGGTGTACAAGCAGAATCGGACGTACGTGCCCCTTTCGCGCATACCGCTCGTGATGCAGCAAGCCGTGATCGCGAACGAAGATCACAACTTTTATTACCATCACGGCGTCGATTTCGGCGGCATGATGCGAGCGGCATTTGCCGATCTTACCCATCAGGAGTTTCAGGGTGCGTCGACGATCACGCAGCAGCTCGCTCGCAATTTATTCCTGAACGATGAGGTTTCGATCTCGCGCAAAATTCAAGAAGCATTGCTCGCGATTGAAATCGAGCGCTATTACACCAAGGACGAAATCCTCGAGCGTTACCTGAACATGGTGTATCTCGGCTCGGGTGCGTACGGAGTCGACGCCGCCGCGCACACCTATTTCGGTGAGAGCATCGACAAGGTCACCCTCAGACAAGCGGCGATGATAGCAGGCGTGATTGCGGCGCCGTCGGATTACTCGCCGTTCGTCAATCTCGCGCTTGCCAAGGATCGTGAACGCCACGTGCTCGATCGCATGGTCGAGAGCGGATATGTTACGCAGACGCAAGCCGATGCGGCGGCAGCATCTCCCCTCGGACTTGCCAGAGAGCGTTCCCCGGGACTGCAGGGCTATCTTTATCCCTACTACACGACGTACGTTATCGCGCAACTCGAGCGTCTGTTCGGAAAACAGGCGGTGGAAGAGGGCGGGCTGCAAGTCTATACCGCGCTCGATCCGCAACTGCAGCGCGAGGCCCAAGAATCGATCGACTGGGGGCTGCAACGCGCCGGAGCGGAGGGCGCGAACGCTCACGAGGCCGCGATCGTGTCGATACGACCCTCAACCGGCGAGATCGTCGCGATGGTCGGCGGCAAGGGGTTCTCACTCGACAATCAATTCAATCGCGCGTGGCAGGCGCGCCGTCAGCCGGGCTCGTCGTTCAAGCTCTACGTCTATACCGCGGCGATCGATTCCGGAATGCCCGCGAACACGATCATCGACGATTCGCCGATTAGTTACCCGATGGGCGACGGTACGACGTGGTCGCCCAGAGACGACGATGGCCGATACCTGGGGCCGGTAACGCTGCGCACCGCGCTCGCGCTTTCGCGCAACATCGTCGCGGTGAGACTGGCGGATCGAATCGGCCTCGACAAGGTGATTCAGTACGCCACGCGTATGGGCGTCACGTCGCCACTCGAACCGAACCTGTCGCTGGCGCTCGGATCGTCGGGAGTTACACCGCTCGACCAGGCGACTGGATACGCGACGATCGCCGCGCAGGGGATTCACATCGACCCGTCAGCGATTCGCCTCGTCAAAGATTCGCTTGGAAACGTCGTGCTCGACAATCAGTATCCTGCGGCGACCGAAGTCGTTAGCGCGGGGACCGCATTCATCATGACGAGCATGCTGGAAGACGTGATAAACCACGGAACAGGTTATCCCAATGCAATAATCGGCAGACCGGCTGCCGGAAAAACCGGCACGACCTCCGATTTCCGCGACGCATGGTTCGTCGGATTCACACCCGACCTGGTGACGGCGGTGTGGATGGGGAACGACGATTATTCGCGCATGGTCGAAGCATACGGCGGCGACATACCCGCTTCCATCTGGGCGCACTACATGAAGCAGGCGCTCGCGGCGGTTCCGAAACACCCCTTCCCCGTTCCGACCGATCAGGTCATCCGCGTCGCATGCTCGGGGCCGCCGGAATTTTACTTGATCGGGACGCAGCCGCTGAATTGCGGCGCAACCGTCCAAGGTAAACAGGCCGCGATAGATCCGGCCGCATCGCCGAACGGTATAACACCGCTGCCAAGCCTTGCTCCCGGCCAAACGCCGCCTCCAAACACGGCCGGCGACGGAACGCAGTACATTCCGCTCGTTTCCGCTACGCCTGCACCAACCGATTCTCCATCGCCCGACGCTACCGCTACGCCGCCCTCGCCGCGCAAACGATGAGCGAACTCGCTCCCGGAACGATCGTTCGAACGGTCAGCGAGTTTACGAAAGGACTTGCCGGCTGGTTTGAAAGACAGAGCGCGTTCGCGGGCGCTGCGATCAGCGGCGAGATTTCCGGATTGAAGGAAATCACCGGCGGTCACTTGGCATTCGTTCTAAAGGACAGTGGCGCGGTTCTGAACTGCATCGTGTGGCAGAGCAAAGTTGGACGTCTTCCGCCGCTTCAAAACGGTTCGGCCGCGGTCGCCGTCGGCAACGTGCGCCTACGCTCCGAACAAAGCTCGTACCAAATGATCGTCGATATGGTGCATCTCACCGGCATCGGCGAACTGTACGCGCGCTTCAACGCGCTCAAGGAGCAATTTCGTCTCGAAGGGCTCTTCGACGCGCAGCGTAAGCGCTCGATCCCGCGCTACGTTCGCCGCGTCGCGTTGATCTCTGCGGCGGGAAGCAAGGCATCCGACGATTTTCTCGCGACGATTCAATCGCAAGTACCGTTCATCGAGGTAAGACCCTTGTGGACGCGCGTGCAAGGCACGGGCTCTGAAATCGACATTCGCGCGGCGTTCGACAGCGCGCAGAAACTTGACGTCGACGTCATCGTCGTAACGCGCGGCGGCGGAACGTACGAAGATCTCTTCACGTTCAACGAAGAAGTCGTCGTACGAGCGATCGCGCGCTCTCGCCACCCGGTTATCACCGCGATCGGCCATCAGGCCGATCATCACTTGGCCGACGACGCTGCGGACGCGACCTACGGAACTCCATCGAAGGCGGCTGAAGCAATTGCTGCTCCGTGGATCGCAACGCGCCTGCGCTTGAGCGATCTGCAGCGCAATCTCCGCAACGCCGCCGACAACGCGCTCGGACGCAGCGCGCAACGCCTTGCGCTTGCGCGTTCCGAGTTGGATTCGGCAATGCGCGCGCGGGCCGGGAACGCGGAACGAGCGTTGATCGCGCTCGAACGCCGGCTAGGACTGCAAAATCCGCTAGCGCGTCTTTCGAAGCGCGCCGAACGCCTGGCTTCCGTTCGCGCGCGTTTGCCCGCAGCGTGGACGCAGTACTCCGGCCGTCAAACGAACCGCCTTGTGCGGACGGCAGCACGTCTTGCCGCGCTGGACCCACAACAACCGCTCGAACGTGGTTATGCGTTGGTCTTTCACGATGGGAAGCTGCTGCGTTCCGCCCGCGACGTTGCGGTGGGCGATGCCGTCACGGCGCGCCTAGGGCGCGGAACGCTCGACGCGCGCGTCGAAGTAATACGCGATGAATAGCGATGGGCAAGGGACGTTCGAGGAAAAGCTGGAGCGCATCGATGCGATCGTCCGCGAACTCGAGTCGGGTAACGTCAAGCTCGATCGCGCGATCGAACTCTTCAAAGAAGGCAAGACTCTGACCGCGCAGTGCGAGG
>JASHZC010000223.1 GCA_030042755.1 Vulcanimicrobiota bacterium
CGTCCGAAATTGTGCGATCGATCGCGCCTGATCCGGGCCCGCTGCGCCGCCCCGCAGCTTGCGGGCGCTCGATCATCTTGGCCAAGGCTTTTCCTCTTCCGTTTGGGTGCCGGACGATATTCTCCCAAAGCAGCGCCCACCCCGCAAGCGGCTAGGTCGCTTAGTGTGGGGGCGGCGTTGCGTGCGCGCAGAGGCGCTGAGCGGCAACGGCCGTCGCACGTAGCCGGCCCTCCGCCTCACCGAGCTGGGCGTCCAGCTGCAGCGCGTCCACTTGCTGGTGCGACCCGGGCGATGCTTGCGGCATCGTATCGGCCAGGGCGCTCTGCGAGTCGCCGCTGGGCCCGCTACCCGGCAGCGGCAGACCCGCGAGCGGCGCGAGCCCCAACAGCACCCGATTCGCGTTGATGAAGTCGCGTTGCGCTTGAAGATTGCGCGACTGCACGTCACTCGTATTCTGACCGTACATGCCGCCGAAGAGTTTTTGATTATCGATACTGTCGAGATAGGCGCCGGCGATTCCATCGATGATCGAGTTGTACTGCCGCTGGATGTCGATCACCGACTCCAGTTCCGCGCGCATCGCGGCGACGTCGGGATCCTTCTCGTCGGGAAACCGCTTGCGCGACTCGTCGAGCAACTTTTGCGCAAGCTCCATGTTGTTGAGGACCGCCTGCGTGTCGACTTGATCGTGATGGGCGAGAAATTCGAAGTCCTTTTGATCGGTGATCATCGACGTCCCGACCTTCAACGAGCGATTTTTGACATCGGTAAACGCCGCATCGTTGGTCTTGGCGATAAACCCTACCGGAATCACGGTTTGGCGCAACGTCGTGCAGATCGCCGACGTGTGAACGTCGATGATGACCGGAAGATAGCCGTATCCGGTCGCGAGCGGTGTGGGTGAGGGAGACGCAACGATCGTTATTCCGGAAAGTATCAGCGCAATCATGGACATTTTTACCCTACCACCGCGTGGGCACCGATGCGTTCGAGCACGCGCTCAGCTGCAGCATATGGATCCAAGCCTTGGACATTCTCGCGCTCGATCAGTCCATCGATATGAGATTCGAGACGGCCGAGCGCAAGCTGACGCACCTGGTGCGCGAACGCTTCACGCCGCTTAGCGTGGATCGTGCCGGTTTCGTTGAGATAGACGACGTGCGACTCGATTGCACGCCACAGATCGTCGATACCGTCGCCGGTGAGCGCTTGTGTCATGACCAATTCGGGAACCCAGCCGGTAAATTCGAGCATCTCCATCATGCTGCGGATCTCACGCCGCAATTGATTGGCCATCGGATGATCGGCTTTGTTGACCACAAAGACGTCGGCGATCTCCATGATGCCGGCTTTGAGCACTTGAATCGAATCGCCGCTACCCGGCTGCAATGCAACCAGCGTCGTCTGTGCGAGTTCGGCAATTTCGATTTCGCTTTGTCCGACGCCGACCGTCTCGATCACGATAACGTCCAAACCGAACGCGTCCATCAACAACACCGTATCGCCGGTTGCGCCGGCTACTCCACCAAGGTGGCCGCGGCTCGCCATCGAGCGAATGAAGACGTCCGGATCGACGAAATGCTCGCTCAAACGGATGCGATCGCCGAGGAGCGCGCCGTGAGAAAATGGCGAGCTGGGATCGACGGAAATGACGCCGACCTTCTTACCGAGCGCGCGCGCTTTGCGCACCAACGCCGATGAAAGCGTCGATTTTCCAACGCCCGGCGGACCGGTGAGACCGATCGTCATCGCTCGTCCCGCTCTCGAAAACGCGTGACGAACGAGCTCGGCTCCGCGACCGCTTTCCGCCCACGAAATTGCACGAGCGAGTGCGCGCGGCGCTCGCGCGTCGAAGTCGCGGAGCAGCGCCGTAGCATCCTTCGAGGTAACCAAAGTACCGGGATGGATTGCGGCCAAGACCGGATTCACCCTCCCCGCCGTGGAATCAGCGATGCAATGCAGCCCGTGGTGCTTCTAGCCGCATCGCTGGCGCTGACGACTGCGCAATCATCGAAGATCGACGCGGCGGTCGCGCACGTGATGCAGGCAAGCCACATTCCTGGACTTTCCCTGGGTGTTTCTCGAAGAGGAACCGTCGTTTTTCTCCGGGGATACGGCGCGCGCGATTGCGCGGCAGACGCGCCGGTGGACGGATATACGGTCTATCGAGTCGGTTCGATCACCAAACAGTTCACCGCGGCCCTCGTCATGCAGGAAGCCGAGAGCGGCGCGCTGCCGCTCGACGCCGACATCGACGGCATCAGCGTCGCACAGCTGCTCTCGCAGACGAGCGGCCTGATATCGTACACCGATCCAGGGCAAACATTGGATTCCGCGCTCAACGCACCGCCCGCATTCAAACCTGGTACGCGCTGGCAGTACAGCAACAGCAATTACTATCTGCTCGGAAACGCGCTGCAATCGGTTACGCACCTGAGCTTCGCAACCTTGCTCGCGGAACGCATCACGCGACCGCTAGGACTGACCTCGACGACATTCGGCGTTCCGCTCGAACGGAACGTCGCACAAGGCTGCGCGTGGGACGGCTCGCAATGGCACGTGGCGCCGGAAAGCCCAAACGATTCGCCGGCCCTCGGCCAAGGTGCGAGCGCGCTCAGCAGCAACGTTCCGGATCTGCTCGCGTGGCTGTGGAACCTGTACGATGGGGAGATCGTTTCCGCGAAAAGTTTCGTAGCAATGACAACGTCGGGAACGCTTTCGGACGGAACCCCAACGAACTACGGTTTCGGCTTCTTCACCGACGACTGGTACGGCGATCGCATCGTTCAGCACACGGGGTACGTCAGCGGATTCAGTGCCGAAGATACGTTGGTACTCGATGACGGCACGGCGATTGCACTGCTCGCCAACGCGGATGACGTTTCGCTCGTCCCGCTTGCCAAGAGCATCGTTGAAATCGCCGAGCCGCTGAAAGACCGCACGCTCGTCGCCGACTTCAACCACCCGCCGATCGTGGAAGATCCGGCGATAACCTCGCTTGTCAAAGCGCTTGTCGCGCAGTTGACGACGGCACATATCGACCGGTCTCTACTCGCGCCGGGGCTTTCGGCCTCTCTCGACCAGGAGCGCTTGGAGGCTCTTTCGCAGACGTTCGCGCCGCTCGGCCCATTGCAGCAAATACTCTTCAACGAATCGAACGTCCAATCCGGATTGACGAGCGATACGTACACGCTGATCTTCACGCGCGGGCGCCTCACCTTCACGCTGGATACGCAAGACGGTAAAGTCGAAGACTTCGCCGTCTCGCCGTCGCGGTAGGCGCCGTTCGTGCTGCGCGCGATGTTCGCTTCGTTGCTGATCGCGCAAACGCTCATTCTGCCGCTGACCGGGGCGCGCACGCGCGACATCCGGACCGATTCGCTGTTTCATACGCTCTTTCACGACTTTTTTCTCGAAGACGACGGAACCACGTACGTGCAGACGGGCGATATACCGGCGATGTGGCTGCGCGACTCGTCGGCCCAAACGATTCCGTACGTTCGCTTCGAGAAGAATTATCCGGTGCTGCGCGCGCGATTTGCCGGCGTCATCGAGCGTGATGCGCGCGCGATCGATCTCGATGCGTATGCCAACGCGTTTCAAGCCGACTATCACACCTGGGAACGAAAGTGGGAGGTCGACTCGATCGCCTGGCCGGTGCTGTTGGCCGAAGTCTACGTGAACGCGACCGGCGATCGCAGCATCTTCACGCCGAACCTTCACGTCGCTTTACGTCAAATCGTCGTGACCTACGCGTGCGAAGAGGTGCATCGCGAGTGCAGCCATTACGTTTACGCGTACCACGTCCCGACGAAACAGGAGTTCGACGAAGGCACCGGCCTCATCTGGGGCGCCTTCCGACCCTCCGACGATGCGGTCGAATATCGCTTCAACATTCCGCAGAACATTCTCGCGACGATCGCACTGCGCGACATATCCGATCTGGCCATCGAAGGGTACGGCGACGTCAAGCTGAGCAGTCAGGCGCACGAACTCGAAGCACGGGTGATGACGGGCATCTTACGCTATGGCGTTTTCTACAACGCGCGGCGCGGCGTCTGGATGTACGCGTACGAGACGGACGGCTTTGGGAACTACAACCTGATGGACGATGCAAACGTACCGAATCTCACGACGCTTCCGGGCGTGGACTGGTGCTCGGCGTACGATCCGATCTATTTGAACACGCGCGCGTTTACGCTGAGCATGGACAATCCTTGGTACTTCAGCGGGCGGTACGCGCAGGGATTGGGTAGTCCGCACACGCCATACGGCTTTGTGTGGCCGCTTGGGATCATTGGGGCCGCCCTTTCGTCAACCGACATTCAAGAGATCGACAACAGCATCACGACGCTCGCCGAAACCGACAGCGAGAACGGCCTCATTCACGAGAGCTTTTACCCCGACGGCTATTGGCGCTACACGCGTCAGGAATTCGGGTGGGCGAACGCGCTGTACGCCGAATTGCTGTTTCGAACGCTGGGTGGTTTCCCCGCTCCGCGCCACGTGAACAATGATGGTGCGATGATCCCGTTCGAGCAGCGGTGGCAGACGCCCACCCTCGTTTCAACGCTGGATCAAATCGATAACAGCGCGAACGTCGTCCGCACGCTCGGGCAATTGCTTTATGCGGGCCGCAACGCAGCGATCAATCAGGCGCCATAGCGCCGCTGACGTTCTGCGTACACGCGCATCGCTTCAGTAAAGCTCGCCTCGTCGAAATCGGGCCACATGACCGGCAACGTCAGAAGCTCGGTATAGGCCAGCTGGTACAGCAGAAAATTCGAAACCCGATGCTCCGCACCGGTCCGGATCAACAGATCCGGATCGGGAGCGTGCGGCGCGTACATCTTCGCGCGAAGCAGAGACTCGTCGATCGCTTCGGGCGAAAGGCGGCCGGCGGCTACGTCGAGCGCCACCGACTGCACGGCACGCACGATCTCGCTACGCCCACTGTAGTTGAGCGCGAGCGCGAGCGTTACGCGGCTGTTATGCTTGGTCGATTCGACGAGCTCGCGCAGTGCGCGGCGCGCGGGCAGCGCAAACGCATCCAGCTCGCCGATGATTTCCACCCGGACGCCCTGACGAACTAGATCGCCTCTTTCGCTCTTGGCGCAAGCCGCGTAAAGCCCCATCAACAGGCCGACCTCGCCGGAATCGCGTTGCCAGTTCTCCGTCGAGAAGCCGTACGCGGTAATCCGGCGGACGCCGGCTTGAGCTGCTGCTCGTACGGTCGCGCGCAATGCGGCAACGCCGCGGCGGTAACCCTCCGCGATCGGCAGGCCGTGCTCCCGGGCCCACCTTCGGTTTCCGTCCATGATGACGGCAACGTGGTCCGGTGCGGTGACGGGAGCCTGGGCGTGCAGCATACTTCACTTTGTAGCACAAAGTAATGCTTTCCCGCAAGACCGCGCGTTCGCATTCGCCAAGTCGCACCACATCATGAGCCAAGGTTACTACCGTTACCCGACCATCTCGGGCGACCGCGTCGTGTTTGTCTGTGAAGATGATCTCTGGAGAGTACCCGCCAGCGGCGGTACTGCAACTCGCCTAACGGCGAGCTTCGGTACGTGCACGACACCGCGGCTCTCACCCGACGGCGAGCACATCGCGTTCGTTTCAACCGACGACGGTAACCCCGAAGTGTACGTGATGCCTGCGGCCGGCGGAAAACCGCAGCGCCTGACGTTCCTCGGCTCGACGGTCGCGCACGTAATCGGATGGAGTGCAGACGGACGCGACATTTATTTCGCGGCGAACGCTCGCGCATGGTACGAAGGTGAGACACGTCCGTTCGCAATTGCGCGCGAAGGCGGCGAAGCGCGCGACTTTCGAATCGGTCACGCTCGCACGTTTTCGTTTGGTCCCGGTGGCGCGATGGTGCTCGGCCGCAACGCATTCGATCCCGCGCGCTGGAAGCGCTATCGTGGCGGCACCGCGGGCGAGATTTGGATCGATCCTGCGAACCGCGGCGATTTCGAACGGCTCCGTCTTCCCGACGGCAATCCCACGTGGCCGATGTGGATCGGCGATCGTATCTATTTTCTTGCCGATCACGAAGGCATCGGCAACATCTATTCCTGCGCGCTCGACGGAAGCGACGTCACGCGTCACTCCAACGAATCCGAGTATTACGCGCGCTTTCCCTCGACCGACGGAACCCGTATCGTCTATCAAAGCGGCGGCGCGATAAGCGCGATCGACATAGCTTCCGGAGAAATCCGAACGATCGAGATCGACGCGCCGTCATCCGAACCGCAAACGGCGCGCCGCTTCGAACATGCGAGCGAAGATCTCGAGCACGTCGCACCGAGTCCTGACGGCACCAAGCTGGCTTTCGTGTCGCGCGGCCAAGCATTCAGCATGCCGCTTTTCGAGGGCGCAGTGATTCGCTACGGCGACAACAGCCGCGTGCGCACGCGCTTGACCGAATGGCTCAAGGATGGAAAACGCTTCGCGTGCGTTACGGACCCCAATGGGTTCGAACAGATCGCCGTGCAAAAGGCTGATGCTGCCGTAGAGCCCAAACTGCTGACCACCGGCGACATCGGCCGCGTCACCGAGCTGACCGTTTCGCCGGCGAACGATACGATTGCATTCGCCAATCACCGGCACGAACTGTGCGCGATCGATCTGGATGACGGGAAGGTGCACGTCCTCGACGTGAGCCCGGCTGGACGCATCACCGATCTCGCGTTTTCGCCTGACGGACGATACATCGCGTACGTCTGGTCGCCCACGCGCGGTGCATCGATCATTCGCATCGCCAAAGTACGTTCGGGAAAGGTGCATGACGTGACGTCTGCGCTGCGCGTCGATCGGTCGCCGGCGTGGGACCCCGAAGGGAAATATCTTTACTTTATTTCGACACGCGACTTTCACCCGGTCTACGACGCGCTGCAATTCGACCTGAGCTTCCCGCAAGCGGAGCGCCCGTTCGTCGTGACGTTGCGCACTGACGTGCCCTCGCCGTTCGTACCGCAACCGCGCCCGGTTCATCGCGAGCACGATCACGTTCACGATAAAAGTGACGAAAAGAAGAACGGCAAAGTGGAAGAGGCGCGAATCGAGATCGACTTCGGCGGCATCTCGGGACGCGTGCTCGGCTTTCCGGTCGACGAGGCCGAGTACGGTCAGCTGGTCGCGGTGAAAGGCCGCGTGCTCTACACGCGCTTTCCGGTGAAGGGAATCGCGAACGGGAGCGACGACGAGGACGACGATTCCGCGCTCGGTACGCTGCTGGCTTACGATTTCGAGAATCTCCGCCAGGCAACGGTTGCGACGGAAGCCGGTCAGATTCGTTTGGGCAACGATGGACGCACGCTGCTCTATCGCTCGCACGACCGTCTCCGCGCGATCGACGCGAGCGCCGATCTTGGCGAAGACGAGCCGGAGAAACCGGCGAACGAACCCGGGCGCAAAAGCGGCTGGATCGATCTCGATCGCGCCAACGTCGAGGTCGAACCGCGTGACGAATGGGCGCAGATGTATCGCGAAGCGTGGCGCTTGCAGACCGAACATTTCTGGGTCGAAGACATGAGCGACATCGATTGGGACCGCGTCTACGACCGCTACAAAGCGATCCTTCCGCGCGTGCGCACGCGCACCGAGCTTTCCGACGTCATTTGGGAGATGCAGGGCGAGCTCGGGACGTCGCATGCCTACGAGTTCGGTGGCGACCACCGCGTGCCGCCGCAGTACCAGCGCGGTTTTCTCGGAGCGGATCTCGCGTGGGACGAACAGCGCGGCGGCTATCGTATCGAACGCATCTATCGCGGCGATTCCTGGAATCGAAGCGAAGATTCGCCGCTCGCCGAACCCGGACTCGACATTCAGGAAGGCGACGTTATCGTCGCGCTCGCCGGCAGACGCCTCTCGCGCGACGTTTCTCCCGATCGTCTGCTCGTGAACGGCGCCGGCAAAGACGTTTCCATTACGATTCGAACGCGCAAGGACGAAGAACGCACGGTACTCGTGAAGGCGCTCGCGAGCGAATCGCTGCTTCGGTATCGCGCCTGGGTCGAAGCCAAGCGACGCTACGTGCACGACATCACGAACGGCCGCGTCGGTTACGTCCACATCCCAGACATGGGGCCGTGGGGCTTTGCGGAATTTCATCGCGGGTATCTCAACGAGTTCGACCGCAAAGGGTTGGTCGTCGACGTGCGCTACAACCGCGGCGGACACGTTTCGCCGCTGCTGCTCGAGAAATTAGCGCGGCGTCGCGTCGGTTACGACGTCCCGCGCTACGGAACCGCGATCCCCTATCCTCCCGAATCGGTCGCCGGCCCGATGATCGCGCTCACGAATCAATTTGCGGGCTCCGACGGTGACATTTTCAGCCACTGCTTCAAGCTCTACAAACTTGGTCCGCTCGTCGGAAAGCGTACGTGGGGCGGCGTGATCGGCGTGAACCCGTACCATCATCTCGTCGACGGCACGCTCACGACGCAGCCGGAATATTCGTTCTGGTTCTCGGACGTCGGTTGGAAGGTCGAGAACTACGGTACCGATCCCGACTACGACGTCGACTACGCACCGCAAGACTATCGCGACGGCCGCGATCCGCAACTGGATTTCGCGCTGCGATTGATGGATCGCGCACTCGAGCATACGATCGAATTGCGCCCCGACCTCTCGACGCGTCCCTCTTTGCCGTTGCCGACGCTGGTGTAATTGCCGGCGCATGCGATGGCAGTCGCATCGCTCGATCTTGGTCCTCGCCTTGCTTGGCACGGCTTGCGGCAATGGCGCGCATGCCGTGCCCGTTGACATCGTAGCCAACGCCGGCCAACTGGGCACGCCGATGACGGCCGATCAAATCGGCGCGAATCTTTCGCTGTATTATCCCGAATCGGTGGATCCGGGACTGCGAACGCGACTCAAACAGGCCGGCGTGAAGCTGTTGCGTTGGCCCGGTGGATCGCTCGCCGACAGCTATCACTGGAAAACCAACCGATACTTCGTACCGCACGGCGTGGAGTGCCAAGAGGTGCGCGAGCCGCCCGAGCTCGAGTTCAATAACTTCATGCGGCGGATGGTCAAACCGGGCGGCTTCGATCTCAATATTGCGGTGAATTATGGATCGAACGAAGACTGTACCGCCGGAGGCAGTGCGGAAGAGGCAGCGCAGTGGGTTCGGGAAAGCAACGTCGTGCACAACTACGGTGTGAAGTATTGGGCCGTCGGGAACGAACAGTACTTTAATGCCAAGAATCCGACGACCGTGGATCTGAATTCGCCGCCGCACGACGCCAGCACGTATGCGAGCCGGGTTGCAAACGAGTTCTATCCGCAGATGAAGGCCGTCGATCCGACGATCCAGATCGGCGTAAACGTCGTCGCCGGAACGCAGAAGGGCGAGAATACCGTTGCGAACTGGGACGACATCGT
>JASHZC010000224.1 GCA_030042755.1 Vulcanimicrobiota bacterium
GCACGGTAAAGGCGTATTGGTCGCTAGGAATGCCGTTCGCAATTGAGACCCAACTCTTACCATAATCCGTCGTTCGGTACACGTACGGATGAAAGTCGTCCCACATGTAGCGCGACGCGGTGAGATAGGCCGTGCCCCGGTCGACATGGGATGTTTCGATCGATGTGATTTCGGCCCACTGCGGCAGGGCAGGTGGAGTAACGTCGCTCCAGTTCGCGCCGCCATCGGCCGTTACGTGAACGAGCCCATCGGCGGAGCCCGCCCATATCACCTTGCCATCGAGCGGCGAGATTGCCAACGCGGATACGTCGGGGAAAACCTCGGCACTCGATTGGTCGAGATCGATCGGACCGCCGCTCGGCTCTTCGGTTTTCGGATCGTTGCGCGTGAGGTCCGGGCTGATCTTCTGCCACGTTTGGCCGTAATCGTCGCTCCGTAGTACGTATTGCGATCCGACGAACAACTCTTTCGGATTGACCGGTGAGAACAGAACCGGGTGCGTCCAGCCCAAGCGATACTCCAGCTCGCCCGACGAGGCGCCTTCGCGGTAGAGCGGATAGGGGCTCACGCTGCTCAGTTCGTCGATCGACGCATCCTTGCGAAGCATGATACTGAAATAGCCGCTGCCGTACGTGACATTCGGATCGCCCGGCTGCGGCGCGACGAACGTGCTTTCGCCGTAAGCGACGGTGGTCCAGTCCGTAGTCGGAACGATCCCTGCGGCGCTCGCGCTTGGACCACGGTATGACCCTTCATCCTGTTGCGCGCCGTAAATGTGAAACGGAAACTGATCGTCCAGGGAAACGTGATAGAACTGTCCCGTCGCCTGATTGTGCTCTGGACTCCACGTCTTGCCGCCGTCGGTCGAGACCGTCGCACCTCCGTCGTTGCCTTCGAGCAAAATTTTTGGGTTGCGTGGATCGATCCAAACGATGTGATTGTCGCCGTGCGGCGTGCGCAAACGTGTGAAGCTCTTGCCTGCGTTGCGCGAGACCCATAAGCCGCCGACGTGCGGCACGTATACGGTGTTTGAGTCGACGGGGTCGGCATAGATCGCCATATAATAGAAGGCCCGCTGGCGCAGTTCCATGCGATCGTTCATGCGCGTCCAGCTCGCTCCGGCGTCGCTCGAGCGAAAAATTCCGCCGTCCTTCGCTTGCACGATCGAGTAGACGATCCTCGGATCGCTCGGCGACACGGTGACGCCGATGCGTCCCAGTATGCCGGCCGGAAATCCCGGGTTGTGCGAGAGATTGGTCCAATGCGCGCCCGCATCGGTCGACTTGTAGAGACCGCTCCCTGGACCGCCGCTCTGTAGCGTCCACGGCGTACGGTACGCTTGCCACATCGCGGCGTAGAGCACGCGCGGATTGTGCTGATCCATCACCAGATCGATCGCTCCGGTCCGCTCGTCGACGTAGAGAACCTTGCGCCACGTCGCACCGCCATCGGTCGATTTGAAGATGCCTCGGTCGGGATTGTCGGCAAATACGTGTCCCATCGACGCAGCGTAGACGACGTTTTGGTCCGCTGGATCGACGACGATCTTGCCGATCGTGTGCGTGTCGCGCAAGCCTGCGTAGCGCCAAGTGTCTCCGCCGTCCGTCGTCTTGTAGACACCGTCGCCGGTGATGACGTCGCCCCGGATGTCACTCTCGCCGGTGCCGATGTAAATCGTGCGAGGATCTGACGGCGCGACGGCAACGGCGCCGATGCTATTCGAGGCGCGCAACTTGCCGTCCGTGATGTTGGTCCACGTCAGGCCGTAGTTGGTGCTACGCCAAAGTCCGCCGTCGACGCCCCCGAAATAGAACGTGTCGGGCGATCCGGGAACGGCGTCGATGGCAACGACGCGGCCCCCGATTCCGGGACCAACGCTGCGCCAGTGCAGTGCGCCGAACACAGTTTGTGCCGGCAACAACGCCGCGGCAACGATGATGAAAAGCTTCGCTCCGAGCATTATACGTCACCCCTTACGTAACGAGTGCGAGGAACGGCGCGATATCGTCGCGTTCAACCTCCATGCCGACCCCGCCGGTATGATAGCGAATGTCGTGAAAATCGGCGCCGGCCGTCATGACGAGTCCGTAACGCCGAGCAGCGTCACGGAAGTCTTGCACGTCCTGGGCGTCGTGAAGTGGATAGAATACCTCGAGCCCGCGCAACCCGACCGGAGCAAGCTCGTCGATTAGCACGCGGTCTTTGAGTCGCCCCGGGTGCGCCAATACCGGAACGCCTCCGGCCGCGGTGATCCGTTCGATCGCGTGCGCAGGCGTGACGTGCAGCGAGGGCACGTATCCCGGCTTCCCGCTACGCAGCAGATTTCGAAAGGCGTACTCGATGTCGGGCACCAGGCCCTTAGCGATCAGCACCTTGGCGACGTGAGGGCGGCCGATTGCCTTTGCGTCCGGTGCTTCGCGTAGCACCTCATCGTACGTGATTCCGTAGCCGGCTCGTTGAAGCTGTTCGACCATGCGTTGGGCGCGCAATCGCCGCGCCTCGCGGTTGTGCGTGATCATCTCGACGAGCTCGGGGGCGTCCGGTTTCATGCCGTAACCGAGCACGTGGACTTCGTTACCACGGTACGTGGTGTTGATCTCGACGCCGGTGACGACGCGAGAATCCGGCGGCCGGTGAAATTTGCCATAGGCGCTCATCGTGTCGTGGTCGCTTATCGAGAAGACCTCGACGTGGCGCTCCCCCATGAAATCCGCAAGCGCCTGCGGCGCGAGCGTCCCGTCGCTCTCGCTCGTGTGGCTGTGAAAGTCGACGATCACGCTTTGCGACGCTCGATCGCAAGCGAGATGCCGGTGCGTTCGTTTTCGCTGATGGCGACGGTGATGAACGAGGGAATGCAGATCACGTCGATGTCGCTGTCCTTGAGGTAGGTGCGGGCAATCGCCACCGCTTTGATCGCTTGATTGATCGCGCCTGCCCCAACCGCTTGAATTTCTGCGGACTCTCGCTCGCGCATTACCGCGGCTAGTGCGCCGGCCACGGCATTGGGGTTGCTCTTTGCCGAGACTTTCAGCGTCCCGGGCGCCGGCGCGTGGTGTTCATCACTCATGCGATGCCTCGCAAGAAGATGCGTTTGATATCGGTCGCGCGACCGCTCGACCGGTCGATGCGCACGACCACAGCACAGAATTGTTTGGTTCCGTTCTTCTGGACGCTGAAGCGTTCCGACAGTCCGGTGAGAAAGCGATCGAGCACCGGCCCTTGTTCCATGCCGATGACGCCGTCGGTCGGCCCCGTCATTCCAACGTCGGTAATATAGGCCGTTCCCCCCGGAAGAATCTGCTCGTCGGCCGTCTGTACGTGCGTGTGCGTCCCAAAGATCGCGGAGGTTCTTCCATCTAAGAAACGCGCGAGCGCGACCTTTTCTGACGTCGCCTCGGCATGAACGTCGACGACGACGACCGGGGTCTCGGCGCGCAGGTCCTCGACCAGCGCGTCGGCGCAGCGGAACGGATCGTCGACTGTGGGCATGAACGTGCGACCCATGACGTTGAGCACGGCAACGAGCGTCCCATCGGCCGTGAACGTTCCGTACCCGCGACCGGGAAGGCCGGGCGGATAGTTTGCGGGCCGAATCACCCGCTCGCTTTCGTCCAGATACGCCTTGAAGTCGCGCTTGTCAAAGATGTGATTGCCGCTCGTAATGAAATCGACGCCCGTCTCAAACAACTCGTCGGCCGTTTGAGCGGTTAAACCGAACCCGCCCGCAACGTTCTCTCCGTTCACGATGCAAGCGTGGATGTCGTGCTGATCGCGAACCAGCGGGAGGCAGCGTTTAAGCGTGTCGCGGCCCGGCGAACCGACGACATCACCGACCAGCAAGAGATTGAGAGGTGTTAGCGGCGAGACGACGCCTTCGCTTTCCGTTGTGTCTTCAAAAAGTAAACGAGTACGCGGGCCTCTTCGCGGAAACCCACGAGACTCTTGGATTGCGTTGGATCGCGGAGCGCTTCGATCGCGTACACCGCCGCCTCGTCCTGCGCAGCGGGGTCGGCATCGAGGTGATCCTCGGGCGGCGGATTGCGCACGAGTGAGTCCCCGTATCGCTGGCGGAGCAATGAAACGACAAGCTCCAACTCTTCCTTAGAGAAACTGGACGTGTCGCGGGTGACGTGGACGAACGTTGTCGAGCGGTCGCCTTCGCACTCGATCCGAACGGTACCGGGTTCGTCCCTCGCCAAGAGCAGATAACCGTCAACGTGGTCTTCGATCGCCTCGCGAAGCGCGGCCTGCGATGCTTTGTCCAGGCGCGATCGCAACGCAAACGTCAACCGAACGTTTCCATCGGCGGGCATAGAACGAATAGACGCCAATTCCGGGAAGCGCACGAGCAGTGCGCACACCAGACTGACGGTATCAGCGTTCTCTAAGGGAAGACGGCTATTCATGATCGGGTCCACCTGATACGACGCGGGCTCCAGGCCAACCCTCCGCCCCGCGTAGAATGGTAACAATCGTGAGAGCCCGGCAGTTGCCTGGTGCCGCCTTGCTTGGTCTGCTCGTGGCGCTTTTGGCCCATTCGGCCAGCTATGGTCACGACCACGTCGCCGGCGGTGCCTACCACGCGACGCTCGAACTCCTCGCTCTGGTTGGCGTAGGAGCGTTCGTCCTGCTGGCCGCCGCCCTTGCCTGGAGCGGCGCTCGCCGGCACGCCGATGGCTCCATCTTGGCGGCCGGCCTTCGGCCGCTCGTGCCACAGACGTGGTCGATGGCTGCGACCGGCGCGCTGTGGTTTGGCACGATCGAGGCGCTCGAACCCGGACACGTATGGCATGCTCCGCTCCCGTTGGTCGCGATGTACCTAGTAGCGGCTGCAGCTTTCATGGCATTCCTTGCGCGC